>CAZGQH010000115.1:0-5602 GCA_964527575.1 uncultured Lachnospiraceae bacterium | reverse complement strand
GCCACCCCGCCCACAGGACCTGCTCGGACATCCTTCCCGCTCTTGCCGAAAAGGAAGGGCTGCTCCTCACCTGCGGGGGCGACTACCATGCCGATGTGCCCTACCGACCGGTCTGCGGCGCCTTTCTTCCCGACGATATCGCCGATAGTAAGGCACTGGCAGACTATCTGCGAACAGCCGAAGCGATCACCCTCCGCCTGCACGAAACCGATGACCGCGGCTGGCATGACGTCTGCTATCCGACACCAAAGGGAGGAAAGGCATGAGCCGGGCGCCGGGAATGGCAAGACCTGCCGGAGGCAAGATCGACATGGTAAACGGGGGCATTAAGAGGAATATCATCCGCTTCGCCATCCCGGTCTTTCTCGGCAACCTCTTTCAGCAGCTCTACAATGTCACCGACTCGGTGGTGATCGGCAACTTTGTTGGGGAGGAAGCGCTTGCCGCCGTGGCCTCCTCCGGCAGCCTGATCTTTCTGATTGTAGGCTTTGTCAACGGCATTTTTGTGGGAGCAGGCGTAGTCATCGCCCGCTACTTCGGCGCCGGCGATCGGGATGGGGTGGAAAAGGCGGTCCATACCACCGCAGCCTTCGGTCTTGTCATGGGGGTCGTGCTCACTGTCGTGGGAATCCTGATCACCCCCACCCTGCTCCGACTCATGGATACGCCGGCCAATGTGCTGCCAAACTCGATTCTCTACTTCCGCATTTACTTTGCCGGGGCGCTCGGCATCGTCATGTACAATACCGGCAGCGGCATCTACCAGTCGGTGGGGGACAGCCGCCATCCCCTCTATTACCTGCTGCTCTCCTCCTGTGTCAATGTCGTCCTCGACCTGCTCTTCGTGGCGGTCTTCTCCTGGGGCATTGCCGGGGCGGGCTGGGCCACGGTAATCGCTCAGTTCACCGCCGCCTCGGTGAGCTTCTTCAAGCTGACAAGAAGCAAGGGGCCCAACCGCATAAAGCTCCGCCTCCTCCGCTTTCACAAGGGCTATCTCGGTCAGATTGTCCGGCTGGGTCTTCCCACCGGCGTGCAGAACTCGGTGATCGCCTTCGCCAATGTGATCGTGCAATCGAACATCAATGCTTTTGAAGCGGCCGCCATGGCGGGCTGCGGCAGCTACGCCAAGATCGAGGGCTTCGCCTTTCTGCCCATTACCAGCTTTTCGGTGGCGCTGACCACCTTTATCGGCCAGAATCTCGGCGCCGGACAGTTCGACCGTGCCAAAAAGGGTGCCCGCTTCGGCATTCTTTCGGGAACCATCCTCGCCGAGTGCATCGGTGTCCTGATCTTCCTTTTTGCCCCCTTTTTCGTGCGCCTCTTCAACGATTCTCCCGATGTCATCGCCTTCGGCGTAGAGCAGGCCCGCACCGAAGCCCTCTTCTACTGCCTGCTTGCCCTCTCCCATTGTCTGGCGGGCGTTCTGCGGGGAGCCGGCAAGAGTAAAGTCCCCATGTTTGTCATGCTGATCTCTTGGTGCCTCATCCGCATCACCTATATCACAATTGCCGTCCGCATTCTGCCCGATATCCGGGTGGTCTTCTGGGCCTATCCCCTCACCTGGTTTATCAGCTCGGTAGCCTTCCTGATTTACTACAAAAAAGCCGATTGGCTCCATTCCTTTGCCAAACGGCCGCCCCCTTCCCCCAAGACACCGGATGAAGTCAAAGAGAGGATAACGCCATGAAAATTCTCGCCATCGGCAACAGCTTTTCCGAGGACGCGCTCTATTATCTTCCCGCCATCGCCCGGGCGGAGGGATGGGAGGGGCTTGTTCTCGGCAACCTTTCCATCGGAGGCTGTACTCTGAAGACCCATGTGCAAAATACCGGGGCATTGCTCGGGTCAATGCCCGGAGAGGGGCCGGGAGCGTATCGGTACTTCAAAAGCGAGGGAGGACCCTGGCAGGACCGCCCGGCCCTCCTTCACGAAGGCCTTGCCGACGAGGACTGGGACATCGTATCCCTACAGCAGGCCAGTGGCTCCTCCGGGCTTCCCGCCACCTACCGACCCTATTTAACAGAGCTGGCTTCCTTCGTCAAAGAGCGGACAAAGCCTTCCTGCCGCCTCGCCTGGCATATGACCTGGGCCTACGAGAGCGGCAGCTCTCACAAAGAATTTGCTGCCTATCATCAAAGTCAGGCCGCCATGTACCGCGCCATCCGCAGTACCTTCGAGACAGAGGTTCTCCCCACCGGCCTCTTTTCGCTCCTTCTTCCTGCTGGAGAAGCCATTCAGCGAAGCCGGGAGGCTCTTGGCGACCGCCTCACTCGAGATGGCTACCATCTGAACCCCCTCGGCCGCCTGATCGCCTCCTACACCTGGTTTGCCGCCCTCACCGGACGGACACCGGGAGAGAACCTTTTTATTCCCGAGGAGTTTTCGCTCTCCCCGCAGGAGGAAGACGCCTTGCGTCAGGCAGTGCGTGCGTCCTCTTCCCTCCTTTTCTGAAGACAGGATAAAGGCATCCATGCCAAGAGTGCCGTTTTCTCCGATGAGTCAGACAGACCAAAAAAGCGCTGTCACCGCATACGCGGTGACAGCGCTTTTTCATCGATTCAGGGAAGAATTTTGACCGAAATATCGCCGCTGGAGGTGCGAATATCACAGGCTCCGCCCTCCCGGTCGGGATCGGGAATCCGGATATTGCCGCTGCTCGAGTGAGCGGTGATCAGCTTGGGCGTCAAAAACTCGCCCCGCACACTGCCGCTGGAGGTCCGGATCGAGAGAGAGGAAGCATCGCTTGCCGAGAAGCGGATGTCGCCGCTGGCACTCTCCCAGCAGGCCTCTCCATCGGCCACGGCATCCGACAGCCGAATATCGCCGCTGGAAGTAGACAGACGAAGCGCACCGGTTTTCGAATCCGAAAGGCAGATCGTGCCGCTGTTGCAGTGAAATTCCGTATCGCCCACCGTAAGGCCTTCCGCCGAAATGTCGCCGCTGGAACACGATGCCTTTACCGAATCGCCGGTCAGGGACACCATCTTAATATCGCCGCTGCTGCTCTTTGCCTCCAGCTCGCCAAAGGACACGCCGGAGAGGGTCAGCTCGCCGCTGCTGCTCTTGCAAAAGAGCCGACCGGTCACATCCGCCCCGAAGACAATATCGCCGCTGGAGCTGCGCAGCTCCGCGCTCTCAAAGGAAAGCCCGTCCTTCACGGTAAGATCGCCGCTGCTGCTCTCCACAACAAGCGAACGGTATTCCTTTTCCGGAAGAAAGATTTTCGTCTCGATATCCATATTCACCCAAACACCGAACAAATCAAACCAGTTGCGCCAGTCGTTGCAGGTCACCTTCAGAGTATCCTCCTCGACTGTGACATGATGGGTCACCTTTTTGGTGTCATAACAGATCACCTTGGCATAAGTCTCATTCCAGGGAAGGATTCTCACATCCTTGTCGGGATCCCGGACCATAAGAGAGGAAAAATTCTCTTCCAGCTCATAAACTTTTTCTTCATAATCTTCGGTATTAAAGCGGGTAAACTGAAAGCCCACCAACGCAATGGCCACCACCGAGATCACAAGACCGACAATCAACATAATCACCGCCACGATCAGCATGATTTTTTTACCGTTACTCATACCGCATCCCCCTTTCGGATGAACAGAGATTTAATACCGCGCAGAATCCGGATACTCAGCCACAGGCATCCCTTCACCGCCTGATTGGAGGCAAAGAAGAGAAGAATCGCAAGTCCGGCCAGAACAAGACCGTTGCCGATAAGAAGAAGCGCCGTGAAGGGATTCCGGATAAAGAAGAGAGAAAAACCGCCAACTACAAAAGCAACCCCGCTGGCTGCCAGCGACAGAACCACCGTATAAAGAACGAAAACCAGAGTCCAAAGCAGAAAATAAACCGTCGCAACCAAAATCACCGCCGTCAGAAGCAGCGGAAACCAGAGGGGAAAGCCCAGCACCAGAAGAACAATCTCCCAGGCACGCAGGGAACGTGTGGGCTTCATCCGCGCCTTCACCAGCTTGGGCAGGGGCGTATCCAGCAGAATGGCGGAAGCGACGTCCTCCACCGAACCGAGGGTGGCCACCGCCTCTTCTTCGCTGAGGCCCTCCTCCATATGATCGTCGATCAGTTCTCCGTAAAAAGCCAAGGACTTTTTGATATCCTCCTGCGCAAGGCCGTTCAGCCGGCTTCCCACCGCCGCAAGAAATTCCTGTTTATTCACTGCTCTTCTCCTTTCTGACTACAAACTGATAGATGGACATGACTTCTTTCCACTCTTCCGCAAAAGCAGAGAGACGATCCAGCCCCGCCTTTGTAATCGAGTAATATTTTCGAAGCCGTCCGCTGTGCTCCACCGAATAGACGGTAAGACAGCCCGCTGACTCCAGCCTCCGCAGAATGGGATACAGAGTGGATTCGGCGATTTTGACATAGGGCATAATGTCCTTGATGATCTGATAGCCATAGGAATCGCTGTCCTTGATGGCCGCCAGCACACAGACATCCAACAGACCCCGTTTTAACTGAATGTCCATAGCATACTTCCTTTCGCGGTATACTATATCACATATAGTATTGCGTGTCAAGAGGGTTTGACCTATTTTTTAAAATTTTTTCCCCAAAGAGCGAAATAAAAAAGGCCCTGAAAAAAACACCGTTTTTCAGGGCTTGCAGCGCTCAGGTACTGCATCGCGTCGAAATCTCATCCTTCCCAAGGATTCTCTCTGTCGCGGTAGCGCTTGGGAACCTTGGAAACATAGGGGTTGTCCTTCAGATAATACCGCCACAGATAATCCCGGCATTCGGCGGCATAGTCGATGTTGATGCGGGGCGAAACAAGAATATCCGACCGGCAGGTCTCCTCAAAGGGAGCGACAAAAAGCTCTTGCCCGCAGAGATCGGCGCCGTAGTCCTTGATCGTGATGCCCATAGCCTCGCAGAGCTTTCCCGGACCGTTGCAAAGCTCTTTCCTGTCTTCCCGCTGCCGCCTCTTCTGCATCAGCGTGATTCCCTCCACCGGCTCCAGGGCGCGGATCAGAATTGCCTCCGGATACTCGCTCGTATTGGTCACGATATTGAAGCAGGCGTGCATACCGTAAATCCGGTAAATGTAGGCATACCCTCCCGGCCCGAACTGAATCTCCGTCCGCTCGGTGCGCCGTCTTGGATAGGAATGAGCGCCCTTGTCGCACCAGCCAAGATAGGACTCCACCTCCACAATCCGGCCCGCGGTGACACCCACAGGCGAGCGGCAGACAAGCAGTTTGCCCAAAAGCTCAGGGGCAACAGTATTAGCCCCCCGCAGGTAAAATTCCCGCGGAAGGGGGATGAAAGAGGATTCCATACGCTTGCCTCCTTAGGTTAAGATGAAAAAACAGCCCATCGCTTTATGCGGCAGAGTGTGAAAAAGTTTATGACCGTCCCCATCGTTCCGGTGGGGATCTGAACCCTGTTTTGCGTGTTTGTCTTATTATACTTGTTTGTCTCTACACGCAAAACTAAGCAAACGCTAACGCGTTTGCAGGGTTCAATCCGTGAAGTATGGGAGTCCACCAACAGAAAAGGACGGTCGTAGACCGTCCTTTTCTGTTGGTGGACCCGGTGGGGATCGAACCCATGACCTCCGCATTGCGAACGCGGC
>CAZGQH010000114.1:0-5716 GCA_964527575.1 uncultured Lachnospiraceae bacterium | reverse complement strand
GGAGGTCATGGGACGCCATTCGGGTTATATCGGCCTTTATGCCGGTGTGGCCGTGGGTGCTTCGGCAATTCTGGTTCCCGAATTCCGCTTTGACGAGGACAAAATCATCGAAAACCTTATCAAATCCAAGGAATACGGCAAGCGCAACTTCATCATCCTCATTTCGGAAGGCCTCGGCAATTACGGCGAGGGTCTTTCCTCCCGCATTGAGGAACGAACCGGCATCGAAACACGTTTTGCCCGTCTGGCACACGTGGTACGGGGCGGCTCGCCCTCCCTGCGCGATCGTGTTATTGCCTCTGAAATGGGTGTGGAAGCCGTCAAGCTGCTTCTTTCGGGCAAGAGCAACCGGGTTGTCTGCCTGAGAAACGGCCGCCTCTGCGACACCGAGATCGCCTATGCCCTCACGCTGGACAGAATGTTCAAAGGCAAGCTGAAGCCCGAAGAGCTTGAAAAATACAGCGATGCCGATGTGAAGGAGATGCGCGAGTACTGTGCCTCCAAGCGCGCCGAAATGGAGCGGATCTATAAGATCAACATGGACATCTGCAAGTAAACGGAAGGGTACTCCCAAAAACGTTTCAATTAAGGCTGCTGCAAGTTCAGAAACTGAGCTTGCAGCAGCCTTTTTTGTTTCGAACAATCGGAGTAATCCGTGGAAAAAGACATCCCCCTGCGGGCTGGAAAGAACAACGACCGTATACAACCGTTCAAAAAGCCGCCGCAAGTCAAATAACTTGCGGCGGCTTCTTTGCTGCCGGCCGCCCGGATTTCAAAAGAAAACCCGGACGGCCTTCACGATATAAATTTCTGTCTTACCCCGGCAGGTCAGTCGGCCTGATAGGCCGTGCCGTAGGTGGCCGCCCATTCGGCCAGGGTGGTGAGAAGCGAAATACCGCCGCCCAGATTGACGCAGTCGGTCGAATTCTTCTCATTGTTGGCATTGTTGAGCTTTTCCCCGAAGTAACCGTTTTCCAGTCGGTTGTCAAGAGCAAAGGCCATAACATCTGCCGCCGCGTTGAGGAAGAGCGTCCGGTTTTTGTCGTCCACCTTGTAATATTCCACATAGGCCTTGACCAGCCAGGCACTCATCCAGGGATTGTCAAGATCATTCTTGAACTTGTAGCGATCGTCCTTCTTCTCCAGATTGTTGGTATAGGTGCGTGTGACCGTCCGATTGGCGTTGGTCAGATAGTCCTTCTCCCCCGTCACCTGATAAAGGAGGGAGCCGGCCGCAATCATCAGCCCGTTGTTGTATGCGCCCGACCAGTTATTTCCCGGGCCGTCGATATAGAGATAGTCCGCCGCACGGAGATACTGGTTCACCCAGTCATACACCGTCTTCGAGCGGGTGAGATACTCCGCCTTCAGCGCCTCGTCCTCAGTCAGCATGGAAAAGCGCACAAAGGCATAGGCCGCCGGGCCGTTGGAGCAGGTCAGCGGACCGGTGCCCACCTTCCAGGGAATTCCGCCGTTTCCGAGACTCTCATTGCTGTTCAGTCCCCAGCCAAGCCAGATAAATTCCAAAATCTCCTGCGCCTGGTTCAGATATTTCGTCTCATCCAGAAGCTCGTATGCCTCCATCAGCTGGATCGCAATCCAGAGATCGTCATCGTAATAATAGTCGCCCTGATTGCCTGCGCTGGCGTTATAGTAGTAGGGACGAACCCCGTTCACCGCCGCGCCGTTATAACCGTTGTCCCGATAGAGCACTTTGTACTGCGCAAGTCCCCGGTTCAGAAGACCGGTGTAGACCGCCTTGATCTCCTCGTCCTCCGGATAGAGGGCGTGAACCGAGGTTACCGCCTCCAGGAAAGAGCCCACCGCCCAGAGCGTGGTCTGGCCGCCATCCCCGTTGAGCACCCGGTTTCCTCTCTTGTCATAGAAATCCCGGATAATGAGCTTCATCATCTTCAGTGCCTCGCCCGAGAAATCCTTTTCCTTGATGAGGAGCGTGACCTCATCCGACATCTTGCTGACCTCATCGGTAACAGCCGGTGTAGTCTCTGCCGAGGTACTGCCGACTGCCCCGGTATCGTCCCCGGTATCTTCGGGACTGCTGCAGGCAGTCAGAAAGGCAGCTGTCAGCAAAAGAAGGAGCAGCATCACCCCTACAAGCAGCTTTTTCATGTTTGGTTCCTCACTTTCTCTTTTTCATAATCACAGCGGATCCGACCGGAACACTTCGCGCTCCGCCGGATCTTCTGTCAAAAGACAATGTTTTTAATGGGACCGTGTTCCGCAAAGGGATAGTCGATCACGATCCGACCGCAAAAGGCGTCCCGGACGCCGCTGTAGAGATCGGCCTTGCCGTCGGGGCGCAGGACGATTCCACTGGTAAAGACACAGTCGATCAGCCGGGGAAGCTTGGCCTCGCTCGCCGGATAGGCTGCCGCCGTGCCGATAACGCGATAATCCTCCGCCTCTCTTGTCTGGGGGTCAAGAACAAAAGCGGTGTTGCAGTAGACCTGCAATGCCTCCGCATTGCCCTCACGCTCTTCCAAAAAGCTGGCGTGACCGATCACGCCGATCTTGCCGTCGGGCAGAAGAAATGCCTGGTTCACGCCGCCCCACTCGCCGGCCCCGAAGAGACCCTCCACAAAGGGCGCTTCCTCCACCAGCTGCGGGGTAAGGCCTGAAAAATCGTCGATCACCGAGAAACCGATCATCGACTCGGCGCCGTTTTCAAAACGCCGGCGGGGACGGGAAAAGACCCCGATTTTTCCGTCCGCGAGCTCAACAAGACGAATATCCTTCATGTTGTCCGGCCCACTGGTCTCATAGACCAGCTCCCCTTTCGGAAATCCTTCCGAGCAGGCAGTTCCCGGACCCCGGTAGAAATAGGTACTGTAGCGCTGTATGCGGCTGAACACCTTCTTCACATGAGTACCGCCCAGGACAAGAAGCCCGCCAATCGAAGAAACGAAGGGGTCCTCCAGCGGATAATTGTCGGCCATCGGCAGAAGCCTCCACCGATCGGGTCCCGCCTCTTCAAACAGACGCACAACCGAAGAAGCCCATTTGTCACGCTTCTCCACCCGTCCGAAGAGATAGCGCTTTCCTCCCACCGAAAACGGCACCGAGGGATTGTAGACATCATATCCCTCCACCCCTTCAAATGACAGAAGCACGCTCTCGTATACCCAATCGCCCACCGCCCGATCAAAGGCAGTTTTTTCCTGAATCAAATCCATCACGATTTCCTTTCGTTTTTGCTGATATTCTCCACGCGGCGCCTTTTTTCGCTTATCGTATCTATAGATTTTCTTATTCTATATATTTTCTCACAGGACAGAAAAAAAGGCAATAAAACAATCCCCGATTTTCATTCAAAAATCGGGGATATTTTATCGGATTTCAGTCAAATTCAGAAATCGCATCTTATAAGAAATCAAAAAAAGACGGGAGATTGAGCCGTATTTGACAGATAATCTTAAAATGACACCGTATCATTCATTCGTCTTCTCCTCGATTAATCCCCGCGCCGCCCGCCGCTTGACACTGGTAGGCGTGTAACCGAACTCCTTCTTGAAGCAGTCGGAAAAATAGGTCTGAGAGCCGAAGCCCGAATTAAAGGCCACCTCTTCGATGGTAAAGTTCCCGCGAAGCAGAAGATTTTTGGCGTAGTTGAGGCGGGTCTGCATCAGATAGGTATTGAAGGATACGCCCATCTTCTTGGCGAAGATCTCTCCCACATAGTTGGCAGTCAGGTGAACTGCCTCTGCCGCCTGGGAAAGAGTGAGCTTGTTCTTGAAATTGAATTTGATGTAGGAGACCACCCGCATCACCGCAATATCCGAACGGTATTGATCCTTCTCCGCCGATCCGATCTTACGGAGATAACAGACCAGAATATAGTCAAGCAGCGATTTCAAGGAGATTTCCCGCATGAGATTGTCCTTTTGATATTCCCCGTAAAGTGCCTCCAGAGCGTGCTCGATCATCCGAAACTCTTCCTCGTCAAAGCTCACCACCGTGGCGGGATTCAGGGAGATGATGAGATTCATCACTGCCTCGGAGACAAGCGACTCATTGAAGGCAATATTGTATATTTCAAAATCCCCTTCGATCAGGTGAAAATCCACCGGCGTGACGAGATACGCACAGCCCCGGTTCAGAGGAAATTTAACGCCGTTGATATAATAGGATCCGCTGCCGCCGGTAATAATCTCCATTTCGTAGTAGTCGTGCCAATGAAGATTGGTGCCGTCTGCAAAATGCTTCCGGCGAACCTCAATATTCCCTTCGCTGAATTCGTGATCGGGACGCACCAGAACCGGCGCGTTCTTTCCTCTCTTCGCCATCCCTATGCAAACCTCCCATCCTATGACGGAAGGCTCCTTTCTCCTGAAATCGTGGGGATAGAATCGCATTCCTCCCTTTTTTATAAAAAAGAGAAGGCTTTTATCGATTTTTCTCTCGCTCTATGATAATTTATTATAGCACCGATCGCCTATAATTGCAATCCCGACCGCAAATAACCCAAAATAATTCATCTAAAACGGCCGAATCTGCATTTATTTTTTTCAAGATTCACAGATATTTACCGTACAAAATAAATTTTGCTCCAATATTTTCCTGTATTTTTTAATAAAAATCGATTTCTGCAAGGTTATCCGATAACACCTGCCCTCTTTCAACAAAAATGCTCACACAGATCACACCTGAATTCACAAATCCGAAAAAACAGGAAAAACAGAAAAGGAACCGATTCTGCACCCACCGATATCCACCTCTGAAAAACCGGCCGCGCTGGACGAGCCCTTTTCACGGAAGAGGACAAAGGCTTACAAGGGAAAGAGAAAACCGGAATACGATACGGGAATAAAAAAGAAAAGGACGAGCTTTTTTCCCTTTTCTCTTGACTTTTTTACAGGATTTTGCTATCATGGGAATATATCGAATTTTACAGAAAACCCCTGATAAAGCGACGAAAGGCATGGAATTTTATCATGGAAATGAGAACACATACTTGCGGTGAGCTCCGCGCAGAGGATGCGGGCAAATCCGTTCGACTGGCGGGCTGGCTCTCCTCGGTGCGCGACCTGGGCTCGGTGGTCTTTTTTGTGCTGCGGGACTTTTACGGCGTCACCCAAGCGGTGACCTCCGACGAAGAACTGATGAAGAAAATCCGGGAGATTCCCCGGGAGTCCACGATCAGCGTGACCGGACGGGTGACGCTCCGCTCCAACCCCAACCCCAAGCTCCCCACCGGACTGGTAGAGATCGAGCCCGAGACGGTAGAAATCCTCGGTCGCTGCAGCGAGACCCTTCCCTTTGAGGTCGCCTCCTCCACCGAATCCAGAGAGGATACCCGCCTGAAATACCGCTTTCTCGACCTGCGCAACCCGGCGGTCAAGAACAAGATCGTCCTGCGCTCGAAGATCGTATCGGCACTGCGCCAGAAGATGACCGAGCGGGGCTTTCTTGAGATCACCACGCCGATCCTGACCTGCTCCTCTCCCGAGGGTGCCCGGGACTACATCGTCCCCAGCCGGAACCATCCCGGCAAGTTCTACGCCCTGCCCCAGGCACCCCAGCAGTTCAAGCAGCTGCTCATGGCCTCCGGCTTCGATAAGTATTTTCAGATTGCGCCCTGCTTCCGGGACGAGGATGCCCGCGCTGACCGCTCCCCCGGCGAGTTCTATCAGCTCGATATGGAGATGGCCTTTGCCACCCAGGAGGATGTGTTTGCCGAGCTGGAGGCGGTGCTCCC
>CAZGQH010000113.1:0-5766 GCA_964527575.1 uncultured Lachnospiraceae bacterium | reverse complement strand
TACCGGGGGAAGGAAAAAGAGCAGAGCTAAAATAAATCCGGCGAGCTTTATGCAAGCCGATGGAAGGGAAAGCAACTGAAAAAATATCGCAAAAATAAAATTGCAACAGTTTTGACCCGTTAACGGGTAGCGGTGCGTGTGATGCGATAATATGATTCAGTGCCTCTTATAGGGGTTAAGCCGGTAATAGCCCCTTATAGGGGCTGTCCAAGCCACCGGTGACTGTCCGGATACAAAATATTTATTTATTTTTTTGCGAAAAAGCTTGCTTATGGAGAAGAGTTCGATTATAATTAAATGTAAATTAGCATGATGTACGTCCATCGGATGGTCGAGCGGTTCCCGTTGGCCGAGAAGGACGGTAGCTAAATTTGATGTGAACACACCGCAGAGAGAGCGCGTGCGGGGGAGAAAAGGGCATCCCCAATCTGCCTTTTTATCCGCGTCCTTTCCTGCTGTGTGATTGCATATTGTCATTGACACCAAAACTGATCTAAGGAGGAAGAACTACAATGACAAGGAACAACACAAAGCGCGCCCTCATTGCCAGCCTTTTGTCGCTGCTGCTCTGCTGTGCGATGCTGGTCGGCACCACCTTCGCCTGGTTCACCGACTCGGTGAAGAGCGGCAGTAACAAGATTGTCGCCGGCAATCTCGCCATCAGCGCCACCGTACATGAGCTGGAGGAATGGGGAACCGATCTCAGTAACACCGCTGTACTTGATTGCTACGCGGCTTATTTCTGTTCCTACGAATTTATGCAAAAAGGTGGAGAGAACGGCCTTGACCTGGGGTTTGCCGAGGAGGGCGTGGATTTCGAGGACAACGCCGACTTCATGAGCGACTCTCTGTTTGAGCCCGGCAAGACCTATGTCAAGATGATCGAGGTCAAAAACGACGGCAGTCTTGCCGCCAAGGTCAAGCTGCATTTTGACATAAAGGATGGCGGTCTGCAAGACGCCCTTTGGTTTGCCATAAGCGTTGGTCAAACAGAAATCAATCGCAAGCCTATGGCCGAGCTGAATGAAGCATTGGAAGAGATTGAATTCAGCCTTCGTTCGGGTGAAGATCAGCAGATCTATTTTGCCTATGGCATGAACGAGGACGCCGGCAACGAATATCAGGGCAAATCCTTTGAAGCCGTCATGAGCATTCTCGCCACCCAGGATACCTACGAAAAAGACAGCTTCGGCAGCGATTATGATGCCGGTGCGGAGTATCCGGGGCTTAAAGAGAATACCGTTTATCTGAACGGTACTGCGCAGGCAGAGGGTACAACCATTCAGAGTGTGATTGACAGCGCCAAAGACGGTGATGTGATTTCTCTGGGTAACGGTACATACACCGAGGCCTTAAAGATTGAAGGCAAACATATCACGATTAAGGGCGCAAGCTCCCTCGGAACATATATCACCTTTACCAAAGACACCGAGATTCCTGTCGTGGCAGCCGTAAACGGGGAATCGCAGGACTACAACGGAATCATTACGGCGAATAATGCCACGCTTGTTTTGGAAAACATCACGGTTAAGGGTAACATAGACGATGCTTATCCCAAAATGTATAACAATCGCTATGCCGGCGTCTTTGCCCTTGATTCCGATGTCACCATGACCAACTGCCGGGTAGAGGATATCAGACCCACGGATAATGTTTTCGGCGTGCAGAACGGAAATGCCGTTTATGCCGTATCGTCTTCTGCGAAAACATTGACTCTTACCAATGTGGTGATTGACAATTTCCAGAAAACCGGTATTCTTACCCGTGAGAATGTTACGCTGTATGTAGACGGCGGAAGCATTACCGGAATCGGAGAAACCGCCCTGACTGCTCAGAACGGAATTCAGTATTCCGGTCCTGCGACAATCAAGAACGTGACGATTTCCGACATTTATTACACGGGAAATGCCTCTGCAGTCGCACTGTTTGCCTATCCGTTCAGCAATGCGGCGAGCACCGTTGACAATGTCACCGTGCGCAATTGTCAATACGATATTACCGTTTACTCTGCGGGTACGGTAACCGTCACGAACAGCAACATAGAAACGATCCAAGGGATTGCCGCCGGTGCGACTCTGACATTTGATGGAGTAGAGCAGCAGGGCGACTGAATCATTTCCGTCTTAACCTTTTCCCACGGTTGAGTGGGGACGGCAGAAGGAAGACAAAAGGAGCTTCGCAGTTTGCGAAGCTCTTTTTTTCGAACATACTTGACGATGTGTTCCGGCCGGCGCTATTTTCCCGTGTTTTTGCGCCGTTATGCCTCGCCATTGCGGTGGCTGCGGAGCCCATGGATTCCGTCTATGCAGAGAATCCCCATAATTTGTGAGACCTTCTCCAGCGGCTGGCTCCGTTCGGAATTGAACCAGCTGCGGTATCCCTCCAATAGACCTGCGAACATAAAATCGGCCGTTATGGCAAGTGCCTGCTGATTCAGATCGGTCTGATCGGCATAATAGGCGATCATTCTTTCTTTGAGAAGGGCAAGGAGCTTTTCCATCAGAGTGGCGTTGCTTTTGGATTTCAGAAGACATTCGTAAAAGTCGATGTCCTGATTTATGATCGAAGTCAGACGGGAAAACAGAAGATAGGGGTTTTTGAGGGAATCCCTGGGGGTGATGTCCTTCAGCGCCCGGTCAAAGGCGGAAACGATTTCGTTTTCGATCTCTTCCAATATCTGATTAATTCCGGAGTAGTAGTTGTAAAATGTCTTGCGGTTGATTTCCGCAAGATCGGCCACATCCTTGACGCAGATGTCTTTAAGGCTTTTTATGGTGAGCAATTCGGCAAATGCGTTCCGGATTGCCCGTTTGGTTTTGATAATCCGTCGATCCATTTCTCTTCCTCCCTGCGACAGTATTCTTTCTTTTTGGGCGGATAATACCCCATTAATGCGTCTTGTGTGGTATAAACCTCACATTGGCATTTTTTTGTCCATTGAAAAAAGGCTTCTCCTGTATTATAATACACATGTGTGGCGAAAGTCAAGGCTATTTGCCTGCTTCGCACAGCATGAAACAGGAAAAAGAAAAAGGAGGAAGCAATGAAGGTTCTGATTTTGAGCTGCAGTACCGGCGAGGGACACAACAGCGCCGCCTATGCGGTATCGGAGGCTCTGGAAAAGAGAGGGGTAGACTGCTTGCTTTCGGATCCGGTCGGGTTTAAGAGCGAGAGAGCCAAAAAGCTGGTGGCTTCCGCCTATAATAACCTGATTAAAAAGGTCCCCGCTGCCTTCGGCGTCATTTACAAGGCGGGGGCCTGGTACAGCGGAACCGCGCTGCCGTCCCCCATTTACCATGCGAATTCGCAGTATGCCGAAAAGTTGCATGCCTATATTGAACAGGAAGGGTTTGACGCGGTGGTGTGTACCCATTTGTATGGGATGGAGGCAATGACCGCCATTTATGCCAAGACCGACATGCGCATTCCCAGCTACGGGGTTCTTACCGATTATACCTGTATTCCGTTTTTCGGAGAGACGAAGCTCACCGAATATTTTATCCCCCACGAGGACCTCAGACAGGAGGTTGCCGGGAACGGAATTCCCGAAGACCGCCTGATCTGCACCGGAATTCCGGTGAGAGGGAGTTTTCAGGAACCGCTGACCAGGCAGCAGGCGAGAAACTATCTGGCGCTGCCGGAAAAAAGCCGGGTCGTTTTGGTCATGACCGGCGGAATCGGCGGAGGAAATGCCGTCGCACTTTGCCGGGAGCTGTACCGTTTGGCAGACCAGGATACGCTGGTCTATGTGCTCTGCGGCAGAAACAGCGAGCTTTTCGAAAAGCTGTCGCATGAGTTTGCTGGCGACTGTCGGATTCAGGCGATAACCTTTACCGAAAAGGTGTATCTGTATTTAAAGGCGGCGGATGTGCTGATTTCCAAACCGGGAGGAATTTCCAGCAGTGAGGCGGCGGCAGTCGGAATTCCTCTGGTTCACACCATGGCGATTCCGGGATGCGAAACCAAAAACGCCAAATTCTTTGAAGAACGCGGGCTGTCGGTCAATGCTTCCTCTTTGAAGCAGGCGGCGCAGGCTGCCATCGAATTGATTCATATGCCGGAGCGCGCGGAGCAGATGGTGACTCGTCAGCGGCAGACGATTCACGCGGATGCCGCCGAGCGGATCGCAGATCGGATCATGGAGGAAGCGTCATGCGTGAATTTCTCATAGGGGCAGGGTGGGTTCTGAGCAGCTTTCTGCTCGGAGGTGTTTTGTTCAGCAAAATCCTTCCCAAGCTGTTTTGCCATGTGGATGTCTGCGCAGAAAGTCCCGACGGCAATCCCGGAGCGGCCAATGTATTTGCCACCTGCGGCGTCGGAATCGGACTTGCCGCTCTGACGCTGGATATGGCAAAGGGCTTTCTGCCTGTTTTTGCGGCGCTTTCCTATTTCGATCCGCAGGATATGCTGCTGGCTTTGATTATGCTTGCGCCGGTGCTCGGTCATGCGGTGGGCTTATTCAATCGCTTTCATGGAGGCAAATGTATTGCCGCTGCCTTTGGCGTTGAGATTGCGCTGTTACGGGTGACCGGAGTGGGGCTCATTCTGGCGGGACTTTATATCCTGTTCTCCACGCTGATCAAGATCCGCCCCAACCGTGTCCGCAGTATGGTCACTTTTGCGCTGTTCGGCGTTTTTTCGGCGCTGGTGTCGTTTCTGAGCGGTCAGCCCGCCATCGCGCTGGGAAATCTTCTGATTTCTGCCACAGCCATCATCAAGCATCGGAAGGTTTTTTCAAAGCCTTCGCCCGAGGAGGCAGAAAAACCGGAAGAGAGCCTTGCAGAGGCGGACACCACCCTGCCGCTTTCGTGAACGGTGTTCACAGGCGGCGTTGATTTTGATATATTGTTCGGCAAGCAACCTTGGTGCAGACAAACGCATCGGATCGGTGATGATCCGGTGCGTTTTCTTTCCGCTAAAAATCTGTCTTGCCCTTTGAAAAGAGGCGGACTTGAATTTTCGCTTTTCCTGTGATAAAATAACAGAAAACATTTCCGAAAGATGTCGCAGGATCCGGCTTCTTTCCGGCGATAAAAAGGAGGCAGAATCGTGAAGCTGTCGAAAATCATGTTAGGAACCGCACCCTACGGGACGGGAGTGGAGAAGGATCAGGCTTTTTCGATCATGGAGCGCTATCTTTCCCTGGGCGGCAACACCTTTGACACGGCGCGGGTATACGGGGAGGGGCTTTCGGAGAAAACGGTGGGAGACTTTGTCCGCTCGGAGGGCATCCGGGATAAGGTTGCCATTGTGACCAAGGGCGCTCATTACCGGCTGGGGGATTCGGCACGGACGCCCCGCCTTTCCGAAGAAGAGATCCGGGAGGACTTCGAAAGAAGCCTCGATGCGCTCGGTACCGATTATGTGGATGTGTATCTTCTTCACCGGGACGATCCGAACCGGCCGGCAGGGGAGATCCTTACGGCCATGAACCGCCTTGTGAAGGCGGGACAGGCCCGGGCCATCGGGGTCTCCAACTGGAAGTATTGCCGGATTGAAGAAGCGAATGCCTATGCCGCCGCCCACGGTCTTGTCCCCTTTACCTACAATCAGGTGGAGTTCAGCCGGGCGGTCATCAACCCCGGCTACGGCGGCGACCCCACGCTGGAGGCGCTGACCGACGCCGAATATCAAAGGGCGCTGCAAAACCCCGGGGTGGAAATTATGGCCTATTCCTCCCAGGCTGGCGGTCTTTTCTACAAGGCTGCCGGTTCGTTCGATCGGCTTTCCTCTTTTCAGAAGGCCAAGTACGAAAACGCGGATACC
>CAZGQH010000112.1:0-5835 GCA_964527575.1 uncultured Lachnospiraceae bacterium | reverse complement strand
GGTGCCCTCTTCCCGGGCGATTCTGCCAAGCCGTCGCTACAATCGGGAGTTTACCTCCTATTCCCAGGCGGACTTTATTCAGAAGAGCTATCGGGCGCGGCTGAAAAGCGAGCTGACCCGGCTGGAGCTTTTGCTCGTTTTGACGCTTTTGGCCTTCTGTGCCGAGAGCGCACACCTGATCGGCATTTCTTTTCTGGATCCGGCGGTCAATCCGATCGTCGCCATCTGCGTGTCTGCGGTGCTGATTGTTTTGGCCTGCATTCTGACCATGCGGGAGTATTCCGATGGGGCGGTCATGCTCTTCCGAGGGAGACCGGTTCCGGAGAGCATTCTCTTTCTTCTTCTGATGGCACCGCTTTTGTATTACATTGTGGTCATTGCCGGCGGTGAGATCCCCGATATGGTTTTCGGGTTTGCCTTCTGCGTGGGGGCGCTGGTCTGTAAATTGCAGACTGTACTTCGCGTTCTGCGGGAGATAAAAAGCTTCTCGGTGGTAGCTGCCGAGAAGCCAAAACGGATTCTGTCGCGGATGTCCTCCGAGCAGGCAGGAAGGGAACGGGAGGCTTTCGAAGGCTTTGCGTCACCGGAGGCTCGCTATTTCTGTGTCAAGCGTACGCTGTTTGTGGAGGATTATTTCGGAAAGACCAATTCCGTGACCAAGAGCAAGGTTTCGGTGGCCATCTTTCTCGCTCTCTCTTTGGCAATCGGCGGTTTGATCTTCGCGCTGGCTTATGCTAAGGGAATGGGCGTTTCCGATTCGCTTTCCTATGCGGTACTGTCTCTCTTTTATACCCTTCCGTTTTCCGTGTTTCTTCTCTTTGAAGCGCCGCTTTTCTGGGCAGCCCTGTCGGCCTTTCGGGATCAGGCTGCCATTGTGGGCGAAGCGGCTGCCGATTACTGCGGAGAGGACAGTGTAGTCAGCTTTTCGGACAGCGATATTTTTCCTCCTTCGGATATTTCTCTCGTCAACATCATGCTGTTCGGAGAAAATAACCTCGAAAAGCTGATGCGCTATACCGCCCTTCTCTTCGATGAGATCAATTCCTCGGTGGGAACGGTTCTGAGCCGCTCTCTTCCGGTGCAGGATCTGAAAGGGGAGATGCGGATCGCCAATGTCTATGATGACGGGATTGAGGCTTTTGTGGACGGCGAGCAGCTGCTTGTGGGGGGATTTTCTTTCATGCAGGCGGTAGGCGTGGTTTTTCCGGACCGTTATGTCCCGCAAAAGACTTCTCTGACCGAGACTTTTGTGGCAGTGGACGGCGAGCTTTTAGGCAAGTTGGATTTTGATTACCGTCTGGCACCCGACAGCGCGGATGCGCTGACCTATCTGGCGGAGGCCGGATCCTATATCGCCATCCGCACGCTGGATCCCAACATTACTCCTGAATTTATGAGCCAAAAGCTCGACTATCCCAATTCTCCCATCAAGCTGATGAAGGCAGGGGATGACCGGGAGCTTCTTCGGATGCGCAAGCGCCTGTCGGGCTCGCTGGTGAGCTGCGGTGGAACAAAGTCTCTGATGAATGCTCTTGTGCTCTGCGGAAAGAGCGACTTTGCCCGCAAGGTAGGCATGATCTTTGCTTCGGCATCGCTTCTCGCCGGAACGGCCTTGGTGGTGATGTCGCTGATGCTGGGAAATACGGCGCTGATCAACGGCCGGGGAATTGCTCTCTTTCAGCTCTTCTGGCTGCTGCCGATTCTGGCGGTTTCGATCTTCTATGTGCAGAATCGGCGCCGGAAAAAAGAATGGCGGGCGGAGAAAAAGAGAAAGGCGGCTCGCGCGAAAGCCGGGAAGGACTCTACCGGAAAAGCAGGTTCGGAAAAGACAGCTGCGGAACCGGAAAAGAAGGATCCGCAAGACACTTCTCGCTGAAGCTTTTTGCTGATTTATTTTCCGAGAGAAAGGAAAAAGCAGGAACCGACGCTTTGTGCGTCGGTTCCTGCTTACTTGCTGACAGCCTTATTATCGCTTAAAGAGCGGAGAGCTCCGAGAGACACTCGGCGCAGACCAGCTTGTCCTTGTACTCGGTGACGTTCTCTTCTTCGCCGCAGAAAATGCAGGTGGGATGATACTTTCTCAGAACAATGCGGTCACCTTCGACAAAAATTTCGAGGGGATCCTTATCCATAATACCGAGTGTGTTGCGAAGCTCCTTGGGGATAACCACTCTGCCGAGGTGGTCGATCTGTCTAACAATTCCGGTAGATTTCATTTGAATATCCTCTTATCTTTCGTATTTATTGGGAGGGTAGTCCGGCAACATCCCGGAAGAGATCACGGCAAGGCGTTCTTACCGTGCCCCGGGGGGCTCCCTCTCTGTTACGACAACAGTATATCATAAAAAAAATGGTTTGTCAATAAAAAAAGTAAAAATTTTGAAATTATTGTCAACATCAAGAAAATCATGGAGAAATTTTCAGTTTATAGTCGATTCCGACTTGCCAGGAAGAGGTCAAAAGGCGAAAACAGAGAGCTGCTGTAGAAATTTGTCGGCTGAAAAAAGCGGTCTGATGCCAAAAGTGGGAAATTGCGACAGGGAATGCGAATAATTTCAGCCCTTCCCGACGGCAAGGGTAAACGCCTTTTTGTCGTGAAAGGGATTCTTCTGGCGGATGGTGCCGTTCTGCGGCAAAAATCCGCAGCAATCGTGGAAAAATACCGCTGCCTGAACGGGTATGAATGCCGTGCGGGCAGACGATATCTGGTATGGGAGGGAAAATGCTCATGCCTGCGGCCTCTCGGAGCGGCGCCATGCGCCGTTTTAGGGGTAGAAGAGGAGATCAGCGCTTCCGATTCAATTTATTTTGTAAACAAAGTGTAAATAATTCCTTTTTTTGAAATTTGCTCTTGATTTATAGATTATTTTATGATAGAATGACAAAGCTTGATGCGTAGACGGCAGAGGTTGCTGAAATGTGCGGAAATGCCGTACAGAACAGGGAATTTTGCCTGAGTATGTCCGTATCAATCGGGCGAAAAGACGGGCTTTGTTCTTCTTTTGAAACCGTCACGGTCCGGATTCTTGCGCGGGTGAGTTGAACCGCGTGGAATTCGGTTTTATGATGGAAAGGGAAGAAACACACGGAAGCGTGTGCAGGCCCGCCGCCTTACTTACTATAATAAGGAGGAAAAATCAAGTGGCAGTTAAGGAAACTCTCAGAATCAAACTGAAGAGCTACGATCACGCAATGATCGATGTGGCGGCAGAAAAGATTGTGGAGACCGCGAAGAGAAACGGTGCCGCTGTCTCGGGACCGATTCCGCTTCCCACCGACAGAGAGGTCGTTACCATCCTTCGTGCCGTCCACAAGTACAAGGACAGCCGTGAACAGTTTGAGACCCGGACCCACAAGAGACTGATCGACATCGAGAAGCCTTCTCAGAAGGCAGTGGATGCCATCATGAGTCTCGAACTTCCCGCAGGCGTCAGCATCGAAGTCAAGCTTTAATAGGAAGCTTTCATGGCGCAGCAGAAAGTTTTACGTCATGTTGGCCATCCGGCCAACCAATAACTAAAACAGGAGGAAATCACAAATGAAAAAGGGCATCATCGGAAAGAAAATCGGCATGACGCAGGTTTTTGATGCTAAGGGAAACGCCATCCCGGTTACGGTCATTGAGGCCGGCCCCTGCTCGGTTACGCAGGTCAAAACGGCGGAAAACGACGGATACGAGGCAATTCAGCTCGGCTTCGTGACGGTCAACGACAAGAAGGCTAACAAGCCGCAGAAGGGTCACTTCGCTAAAGCGGGCACCTCTGTTATGAAGCACCTGAAGGAATTTCGTCTCGAGGATATCTCCGGTTACAAGATTGGCGATACCGTCACCGCGAGCGCTTTCGCCGCTGGTGAAAAGGTCGACATTACCGGTATTACCAAGGGCCGCGGTTACACGGGCGCTGTCAAGAGATGGAACAACCATGTTCTCCGTATGACCCACGGCACCGGCCCGATCCATCGTGAGGTCGGCTCCATGGGCGCGAACTCCACCCCTTCCCGCGTCTTCAAGAATAAGCATATGGCAGGTCAGTACGGCAACGAGCAGGTTACCGTTTTGAATCTCGAAGTTGCTAAGATTGACGCTGACAAGAATCTCATCGCCGTGAAGGGCGCCGTTCCCGGTGCGCGCGGCGGAATCGTGTTCATCCGGAATACGGTCAAATCGAAATAAGGAGGAATAGACAATGCCGAGTATTAAAGTAGTGAATATGTCGGGCGCTGAGGTCGGAACTCTTGACCTTGCCGAAAGCATTTTCGGAGTCGAGCCCAACGAAGCAGTGCTTCACGCTGCTGTCAGAGCGTACCTCCTTAATCAGAGACAGGGTACCCAGTCGACCCTCACCCGCACCGAGGTTTCGGGCGGCGGCAAGAAGCCCTGGCGCCAGAAGGGAACCGGACGCGCCAGACAGGGTTCCACCCGCGCTCCCCAGTGGACGCACGGCGGCGTGGCGCTCGGTCCCAAGCCCCGCTCCTATCGGGTCGATCTGAATAAGAAGACCAAGAGAGTGGCCATGTTCTCCGCTCTTTCCGCCAAGCTTGCCGGCAGCGAGATGGTCGTTGTCGATAAGATCGAAGCGGTGAAGAACGAGAAGACCGGCTCGCTCTACAACACCAAGGCCATGGTGGCTATGCTTTCCGCCGTCGGCGCCTCTTCCAAGGTGCTGGTCGTTCTGGCGGATAATACCGCGGAAGTGGTGAAGAGCTTCGCCAACATCGCCGGTGTGAAGACCACCCAGACCAACAACATCAATGTGTACGACATTCTGAACTGCAACACCATCGTGTTTGCGCAGGATGCCGTGAAAAAACTCGAGGAGGTATATGTGAAATGAGAGCTGCCCAGGATATTATCCTCGCCCCCATCATCAGCGAGGCCAGCATGGATGGCACCGAGATCAAAAAGTATACCTTCCGGGTTGCCACCGACGCCACGAAGCCCGAGATCGCCACGGCTGTGGAAACCATTTTCGGCGTGAAAGTCAAGAGCGTTCACACCATGATCGTTCCCAAGAAACCCAAAAGACGCGGTGTCTCCACCGGATATACCTCCGAGTGGAAAAAGGCAATCGTAACTCTCACGAGCGCTTCGAAGACCATCGAGTTTTTTGATGGCATGAGATAAGGAGGAGTTTTATCATGGCAACGAAGATTTATAAGCCGACTACTCCGGGTCGCAGACAGATGTCTGTGCCTTCCTTTGAAGAAGTCACCAAAAAGACCCCGGAAAAGAGCCTTCTTACAGTGCTCAAGAAGAATGCCGGCCGCAATAACACCGGTCGGATCACCGTCCGCCATCACGGCGGCGGCAACCGTGTCAAGTACCGTCTTGTGGATTTCAAGCGCCGCACGCTTGACTCCAAGGCTACGGTTCTTGGCATCGAGTATGACCCCAACCGTACCGCCTACATCGCCCTCATCCAGTATGAGGACGGCACCAAGAGCTACATCATCGCTCCTGTGGGCCTGAAGGTGGGCGACGTCATCACCTCCAGCGAAGCTGCCGACATCAAGCCGGGCAACACGCTTCCTTTTGAGAAGATCCCTGTGGGTATCTTTGTTCACAACATCGAGCTTTATCCCGGCAAGGGCGCTCAGCTCGTCCGTTCGGCCGGCGCTGCCGCTCAGCTTATGGCGAAGGAAAATGGTCTTGCTCTGGTGAGACTTCCCTCCGGCGAGCTGCGCAACGTCCGTCTGGACTGCAAGGCGACCATCGGTCAGGTGGGCAACATCGAGCACGACACCGTCAATGTGGGTAAGGCCGGTAAGACCCGTCACAAGGGCGTTCGTCCTACCGTCCGCGGTTCGGTCATGAACCCCTGCGATCACCCTCAC
>CAZGQH010000111.1:0-5853 GCA_964527575.1 uncultured Lachnospiraceae bacterium | reverse complement strand
CGGCTTTTTTGCGGCAGCAGTGTTCGGCGGCAAACGATCCCCGTTTTTTCGGTGAACAGAAAGGGCGCTCCGGAACTCCGGAGCGCCCTTTGGATGTATGGGGAGAGGGTAGCGGTCTTCCGTCTTATTGGATCTTCGGCATTTCGGTCATGCGGAGGACCGTGCAGCCGTAGGGGATGAGAGACAGCTCTTCGGCGTCGCCGATTGCCTGATTGGAATCGGGCTTTCTGGCACAGCGGCCGTCGGGCTTCTGCCAGGCGAGGGGGGCAAGGAGGCCGGTCAGGCGAAGGGGAGGCCGATCAGGGTTAAAGGGGGTGTCGTATTCCTCCTCGGTCAGTCGGAAATTTTCGCCGGCAAAGCCATAGTTCCAGGCCGATTCGGGGTAAATCTCGTAGTCGCAGTAGGGGAATTTCCGCAGTACCCCGTTCCGTTCGTACTCTCTCTTTTCAAAGCGGCCGGCAATCGGCAGGGAGAAGAGCAAAGGGCCGCGCCAGAGGGCGAACATCCCCTCCGGCCGCTCCTCGAAGCGGGTTTCAAAGGAGAGCTTCAGGGTGAGGGTGGTTTCGTTTTCCCAGCGTCGTTCCAGGGTGATCATCTCGCCGCAGGGAACTTCTTTGCCGTCAAGAAGCGCATGTTCTGCCGAAGCGGGAATCCGGAGGGTGAGGGGAAAGGTGACCGGCTTGTCGACAGCGATGCGGTAGACTACTGTATCCCGGAAGGGGTACTCGGTGAGGCATTCGCAGATGACGCGGCTCTCGCCGATTTGACAGGTCAGAGCAGCGGGAAGGGGCAGGCAGACGGCGATCCCTCCCTCATGCTTCATAAAGACCGACAGTGCCAGCTTGGGAAAGCCCTGACCCATGTTGGCGGTACAGCAGCCGTAGTGGGGCTCCAGCCCGAAGAGATGCGCCTCCTCGTTATTGGTTCGGAAGACCCGTTTGGGCAGGCGGCTGCACTCCACCTGATTGGTGAGCTGCACATACTGATGGGTCCACATATCGGGACTGAAGGCGGCGGGCAGGGCATTGAAGGCTTCCTTTTCCAGTTGCTCCAGCCAGTCGGGATTGCCCGACACGGTGAAGAGGGTCTCGAAGGAATACATGGCCTCCACCACGCTGCAAAGCTCGCTCCCCTGGATCGGGCTGGTTCCCGAGAGGTTTTCGTCCCCGGTGAAGTGGCCGCAGGCCATGCCGTGGTGCTCCCGCAGCCAGGCCAGCGCCTCCTTGGCGAAGCGGTCGGGGTCCTCGCCGGTGAGGCGGGACATGAGGGAGCGGGATTTCAGCATCATGGAAAGATTGACCACATGGGAGAGATAGTCCCAGCTTTCGGTGAGCTCCTCCAGCATTCCGGCAGAGAAGACCCTTTCCCAGTCGAAGCCCTGCACCTGAAGCTTTTTGGCGAGGAGGAGCAGCCACTCCTCCCCGGTTCGCTCATAGAGCCAGAAGATGGGGATTATTCCCTCAAACCAGCGGGCTGCTCCCCAGTTGCGGAGGGTGGCGCCGTCGATGTGGTCGGAAAACTGGCGAAGACAGCGGGAGAGCGCCTTTTCCGCTTCCTTGTCCCCGGTGCAGTCGCAATAAAGCGCCAGCACTTTGCAGAGCAGCAGCACCGCCCAGGTGTCGTAATGAAAGCGGCCCTCCGGGCCGCAGGGGCAGAGCCAGCCGTCCTCGGCCTGCCTTGCCAGAATGCCGTCGATGTAGCGCTTGGCGCGGGACTTCATGTCTTCGTTGTCCAAGAGCCAGGCCAGCGGGATGAAGCCGTCCAGCCAATAGGGCACCCGCTCCCAGTCGTTGCAGCTTCCCCCGATCCACATGCTGTCCCGGACATCGCGCCAGACCCGGTCGAGGTTGCCGGCCAGACCCTCCGCCTGCAGAACGAGCTGTTTTTTCAGCCAACCGGCCGGGGCGATCTGTCCCGCCGGAAAGGGTGTATATTGTAAATTTCTTATCATAAAAGCACTCCGTTGCATGACGGTATTGACAAAACCGTTATTTTAATGCTATAATACCATAAAAGAGAAAGGTAAACCATTACAATTTCCGAAAAGTCTATTGTAAAAACCGACAGAAGGGAGGAACAGTTCATGTATTATCTCAGCCGCAAGTCCTTGCCGTCCTTTTCTCTCTGCGCCATGCGGCGCTTTGAAAAGGGAGAGCACCATGTTACCCGTCAGTTTGACAAAAGCGTTCTGATTCTGATGTTTGAGGGTGTTCTGCGTTTTGAAGAGGACGGGGAGGAGATTGAATTGACCCCGGGGGAATATTACATCCAGCGGGCCGGTCTTTTTCAGGCCGGGCGGCTTCCCAGCGATCTGCCGGTCTATTTTTTCATTCATTTTGATGCCAAATTTTCTGACGATCCCGATGCCGGCATTCCTATTCGGGGCAACTTCAGTCAGAGCGCGGTGAACGCCATTGCCGAGGAGTACGAGCGCCGCTTTCGCAGCCATGAAAGCTCCTTCTTTGCCCTGAATGCGCTTTTCTATGAGATTTTGGCGGTGCTTGAGAACAATACCGTTCCCGAAAGCACCCGCACGCTCATTGCCCGGGATATCAAGCGCTTCATCGCCTCCGAATATGCCGGCAATCTTTCGCTTTCGCGGATTGCCGAACGCTACGGCTACTCAGGGGATTATACCATCAAGCTCTTTAAGAGCGAGTTCGGCATTACGCCCTATCAGTATCTCATCAAAAAACGATTGGCTCAGGCGGAGCATCTGCTCCTCACTACCTCCGATTCGGTGGAGGAGATTTCCCGCAAGGTGGGCTACAATGACTTTTCCACCTTCTACCGGGATTTCCGGAAGAAATACGGCATGTCCCCTTCGGCCAAGCGGGCCGAGGCCGATCCGTCATCATCGGGCAGGGGCTGAAAGACCGGATTTTCGGGGGGATGGAAGAACAGTCCTGGTACAGAAAAAAGCCGCTTCTCATACCGGAAGCGGCTTTTGCTTATTTTATTTGAGGTCAAATCCCGCGGAGGGGTAATTATGCGGTGGGAATCTTGAGCTCCTGTCCCACCTGAAGGAGGTCGGGATTTTCAATGCCGTTGTAGGAGACAAGTGCTTCAACCGTGGTGTTGTTTGCAGAAGCAAGGCTCCACAGGGTGTCGCCCGCCTTTACGGTGTAGGACATGACGTTTGCTGTGTTGGCGTCGGAAACGGTGATAGTGCCGTTGTCGCCCGAAATGTCCGGGCTGCCGGAATAAATACCCCACACAGGAGTAAAGGTGAAGGTGGCCGTTTCCTGCACATCCAGCGTAAAGGTAAGGGTGCTGCCCGGCATGACCGGAGCGGTGTAGAGAGCGTTATTGTTATAATCGATGCGGCAGTAGCCGCCGAATTCTTTTGCTGTGCCGGAGGCGGTCAGCGTGACGGTATGAGAGCCGACAGCCAGTTCAATCGAACCGTCAACCTGCGTACCGTCTACGGTGACGGCAATGTCGTAATTTGCCGCCTGAATCGTCTGAGAGGGCGCTTGAACGCTGGCGGTGAACCAGGCCCAGGTGGACCCGACCAGAAGGGCTGTGCAGAGAAACATCCCGACAAGCGAGGGCATGAGAAGCCGCAGAAGGTTTTTATCGAATTTTTTGGTGGCTTTTGTGGGATCAGATACGGTAATTGCCTCTCTTTTCAAGAGAACCACCCTCCTTTTTATTTTTTATGAGAACCGTCCGGGATCGAAAGTGTTATAGAATCTTCGACCGATACAGCGAAAAACTCCATTTTGCTTATGTCTATTATATTGGATTCTAAGGAAAAAATCAAGTCTTTTGCCTAAAATCCTATCTAAAAATTTTCGGTTCTCTTTCTTTTTGGAAAATTCGGAATTTCAGAAGAAGTACAACCGAAGCGGTCAGGGACAAATGACCGGATATCCGGGTTCTTTATCGGGGCGTCAGCGTGACAAAAATCAGCTCCAAAGGATTGAAGAGACGGGGGATGATTGTGTGGTTGCCGAGTCCGCGGCTGATTACCAGTCTCTTTTCATGGACGCCGGCGGTGTAACGGGGAAAGAGTCCCTGACCGGGAGCAAACACACCCCGGCCGAAAAACCGCCACTGTCCCCCATGGGCGTGGCCGGAGAAGATGAAGTCGATATCCCGTTCCCTTAGATAGCAGGGATAATATTCGGGGTGGTGGGATAGGAGAAGCTTGCAGCCGCCGAGCTTCTCGAAGCGGTCGAGAAAGGAAAGATCGGGGGGCGGCGTCTTTGCCCAGCGGCTCTGAATCTTATTGCCGTAGCCCGAGGAAAGCCCGCCGATTGTCAGATCGCCGAAGCAGGCGGACTCATTGTCAAGAAAGCGGACGCCCGTGCGGGCGATGCGGGCTTTCTGCTCTTTTGAGAGAATGTCGTGATTGCCGCCGGCATAAAAGACCGGCGCCAGAGCGGCAAGATTTTTCAGAAAGTGCAGCATGGCTTCGAAGCCCTCGGCAGAGCAGAGGGCGTGATCTTCGGTTTCGGTCCGGCAGTCGATCAGGTCCCCTGCGATGGTGATAATGTCGGGTTTATGGGAGGCGATCGTTTCGAGGAGGCCTTCGGGAATTTTCGTGTGAAGGTCGGAGAGAAGCGCTGCTCTGCAGGTTTTTTTCAGCGGAGCGGGCAGGGTATATTCGGTAATTTTCATGGCGGTCTCCTCGCAGTCGGCGTACAATATTCTATCCTATATTATATGCGGGAGTCAATTGAAAGTCAAGAAAAGGAATCGGTTTTCGGGACTATCTTCGAAATGATCCTGAAATGCAAAGATTTTCGGCTGTTTTTCGGCCGCCGTTCGCAGGACAAACGGTTCTTTCCCGCTTTCGGAATAACAACGGACCCATCGAAAAGGGTATTGTCCTTCGCTTATTGGCCGGCTGTGTTTTCTGCTGCTATCAGGTTTTGTGTCGCTCCGGGAGCGTTTTTTGTCCTGCAAGGGGCAAGACGGGGTTTATTTCCGAGGAATATTCGAATGCTGAGAAAAAGTTTTTCTCAGCAAGAAAAAAATACTTGACAAATTCTTTTTTCTTTGCTAAAATAGAGAGCGAAATGCGAAGATGGAGTTACGCTTTGAATCAAAACCTCTTCAGAGAGCCGGCGGTGGCTGCGAGCCGGTGAGGGGATTTCTGGGCGATCTCGCTCCGGAGCAGAGCCCTTGAACAGGAAAGTAGAGGGCTACGGCTTGTCCCGTTATCATGGCAGAAGGCTTAAACGAGCCGGATAGAGTGGCCGCTATGGCGGCAATTCGGGTGGTACCGACGATTTTTCGTCCCCGAAGCGGAAGCTTCGGGGTCTTTTTTATTTCCGGAGGTGTAGTGATATGAAAAAAATTCAGGTGACCGATGTGTCCTTTGGGGCATGTTCCTCGCTTACTTTCAAGGAACGGGTGATTCTGACAAGACAGCTGGCGGCGCTGGGTGTGGACGGCATTGAGCTGGGCTCGCTTACCGCGTCGGGCGAGGATAAGCTCTTTATCAAGACCATTGCCCCCTTTGTGGGGAATCTGACGGTGTCCGCTCCCGCGGGAAAGAGCGGGGAAGAGGCGGCAGCCGCCTGGGAGGCGATCGCTCCCCTGCCGCACAAGCGGCTTGTGGTGGAGTATCCGGTTTCGGTGGTGCAGATGGAGTATTTCTGTCACGCCAAGCCCGATCGGGTTCTGGAGCTTCTGACCGCGCAGGTGGAGGCTGCCGCTGCCCTCTCTCCCGAGGTGGAGTTTTCTGCGCTGGATGCCACGAGAAGTGAGCTCTCCTTCCTTGCCAAGGCGGTGTCGGCCGCTGTTGCGGCCGGGGCAAGGGTTATTACGCTCTGTGACAGCGAGGGGGGGATGGTTCCCACCGAGTTCGCAGCCTTTTTGGAGGCGTTTCTCGGGGCTTGT
>CAZGQH010000110.1:0-5864 GCA_964527575.1 uncultured Lachnospiraceae bacterium | reverse complement strand
GGCTGGCCGGAAATTGGAGCCGGCTGGAGGAGCTGGGTCTCCGCCTGCGCGCCGGCAGCACGTCCGGCGCGTCCGGTCTGGACGATTTCCTGCATACGGAGCTGTTGGCTTCCCCCTATGAGGCGCTGGCCCTGATTGACGCGGACGGCGGCCTGATTGACGCGGACGGTGCCTCCGCCCCGCTGGAGCGCTGGCCGGTGGACCTTGCGGATAAACATACATTCCTTGTCCTTGTATACGATTCCATGCTTATTTTTGGGCAGCAGTTTGCAGAGCCGGTCTCCTGGCAGGGACACTCCCTGGTGGGCGCCGTGGCCGGCATCTCCTGCGGTCTGATCACCGAGGATGACGGCAGCTGGACCACCATGATCGACATTCAGGGCGTGGAAGACTTCTACGGCGACATGGACTTCAAGGTGGCCGGTACCCACAAGGGCATCACCTCCATCCAGATGGACCTGAAGATCGACGGTCTTACCCCCGAAATCATCAAAGAGGCCCTCGCTGTCACCCATAAGGGCCGCGACTATATCATCGACGAGGTCATTCTCAAGGCCATCGCTGAGCCCCGTACCGAGGTCAACGAGTTTGCGCCCAAGATGATCACCATGCACATCAAGACCGAGAAGATCCGCGAGGTCATCGGCAAGGGCGGCGAAGTAATTCAGAAGATCTGCGCCGACACCGGAGCTAAGATCGACATCGAGGAGGACGGCACCATCTATATCGCCGCCGTCAACCGTGACAGCGGTCTTGCCGCCAAAGCTGCCATCGACGCCATCTGCTTTGAGCCCGAAGAGGGCGCGGTCTACACCGGCAAGGTCACCCGCATCATCCCCATCGGCGCCTTTGTGGAATTCGCCCCCGGCAAGGAGGGCATGTGCCACATCAAGGATCTTTCCAACAAGTTTGTGGAAAAGGTGGAGGATGTGGTCAACGAGGGCGACACCCTGACCGTGAAGTTCCTCGGCATCGACGAAAAGGGACGCTACAATCTGTCGGCCAAGGCCCTTCTCCCCAAGCTTTCGGATGAGGAGGCCGGACGTCCTCCCAGAGCTCCCCGTGAGCCCCGCGGCGATCATGCCGGCTCCGACCGTGAGCCCCGCCAGGGACGCAAGCCCTTCTTCCGCAAGTAATTCCGGAAAAGGCAGTAAACAATAATAAAGCAAGAGTTCCGCAACCTACGGTTGCGGAACTCTCTTTATTTTGAAGAAATGTGTAGACAATAGCGTTTATTCTTCCGATAATCCTCGTGTGTCAGAATAACCGTCCACTCATATCGATCATCAAAGATATACAGATCCTCCGGAAGGGATTTATAAGTGCAAAAAAATTCCGATGCTGTCATTCGTAAAATTGATTTTTTCGGATAAACTTCGTAATCCTGCGAAAGGTCACCCTCCGATGTATCCCACATAACATATAGAAGATTTTTGCCTTTTATCGTTTCTAAGAAGTAATGTTCACTACATCGGTTATATTCCTTCAAATAATCCCAGATATAGAAACTGCCAAACCAACTATCTTCTTTCTTCAAAAACTGTACGGTACTATAATCATCCCGGACAAATGCCAATCGATACAACCCGCGTATATCTTCATATTGCGAGCCTTTTATTATTTCCCTATGAGAAGCGTTCCTCTCTTTTCTCTGCAGAACAAAATCCCTGCGTCCCCTCGCTTTTACGAGGACAAATGCCGCAGGGATTATATCTACAGATCAAATGCGAATCTTATTGCTTCACTGTGAGCGTGCCGTCTTTAAACTTGGCCTCTACCGAGCCGCCCTTGGTGACAAAGGTAGTGATCTCCTTGGCGGAAAGCAGATTCATGACCCGGACATCCTCGGGGTTATTATCCGAGGCGAAGATCACGGCATACTTGGGGGAAACAGCGTTTATAAGCGCCTCCACCGTGTCGTTATAGGCGCCGTGGAAGGGAACCTGCAGAAGATCGAAGGTCTTGCCGTTCAGCTCCTCAATGAGCGCCGTGGTGCGGGCGCCGAAGATATCGGAGGCAAGCAGCATGCTGAAGTCACCCGACTCAGCGGCGACAACCAGAGAGTAGAACTCGTCCTGATCGGCGCTGGAGGTGGTCATGGTGGCGGGATAGAGGGTAAAATCAATGCCGGAGCAGCGGAAGGTAGTTTTTTCCGATATCACCTGAGGCGTAATCCCAGCATCGGAAAGAACCTTCCGGTAAGCTTCGTACTGTCCGCCGGTCTTGTCGTAATCGGGCTCGATCACCTTTTCCACCGTGACACCCTCCATAATGGTGCCAAGGCTTCCGTAGTGATTTTTATTGAACTGAGAAATAATAACATAGTCAAGCTTGGTAATCGACTTTTCGGCCAGATATGCGAGAATCTTCTCACCGTCATCGGTCTTGCCGTTGCCGTCCTCGTCCTTTTCGTCGCCGGTGTCGATGAGAATGGCGGCATCTTCTGTACGGATCAGCGTGGCGTTGGCCTTGCCGACCTTAAAGAATTTGACATTGATTTTGCCGTCGCCCACGGGGTCTTGATTATCCCCGGGTTCACCGGTGGAATCCCCGGTTCCGGTGGTATCGGCGGGGTCGCCGCAGGCGGTCAGTGCCAGGGCGGAAAACGCCAGAACAAGCGCCAAGAGAAGCGCAAGAATCGATCTTCTTTTCATGAGGAGCCCTTCTTTCAATGGTATTTCAGATACGAGGATATTTTACCTTATCTTTGTGTACAACGTATGAACAAATCCGGTGCTTTTTTGCTTTTTATCAGACAAAAAGACTGTTTTTTTAAATAAAGCCGGGTCTTTACTTCTCTTCCGGAGAGAAGTTCCTGCCCCGGCCGTGAAAGAGTCACGGTATCTTCCGACAGATTTACCGCCGCAAGAAGCGACTCTTCGCCCTCAAAGCGCTCGAGGGCGAATACTCCTGCCGGCAGCCCCCCGACAAGGCGGAGCCAACCTTCGGCAAAAAGCTCCTCCCCCCGGCGGATCTCCCCCATCCTCCGATAAAAAGCGAGAAGAACCGGGTCCTCCCGTCCCCAGGGAAAGGGACGGCGGTTGAAGGGGTCGTGATAACCCTCCATACCGGCCTCATCCCCGTAGTAGATGCAGGGCACGCCCGGCAGAACCGAGAGCAGAAAGTAGGCAATTCTCAGCCGGACGGCCGCCGCCTCCCGTTCCGCGGGGGCGAGCGCCGCCAATGCCAGCTCCTCCTCACTCCGCCCGTTCTCGCCCACCCCCGAAAGGCGGGTGAGCACCCGCTCGGTGTCGTGGGTGCCGAGCAGGTTCATGACCGCGTCCGAAACGGGCTTGGGATAGTGGGCATAAAGCCGCTTGAGAGTGACAAAAAGCTCTTCTGCCTTCCCGGTCATCACATAGTCAAGAATCGCGTTTCCGGCGGGGTAATTCATCACCCCGTCCAGCTCATCCCCCTGAAAATAGTGCCGCCGCCGGCCGTAGGCCACCTTTTCGGCCGCATCCTCCCAGACCTCGCCGATAAGCAGGGAATCGCGCTTTTCCTCTCTTCCGGCCTGCCGGATCCTCCGAAGCAGATCCTCCGAAAGCTCGTCGGCCACATCCAGCCGCCAGCCGGAAATCCCCTTTTTCAGATAACGGCGGATGACCCCCTCCTCCCCGCAGATAAAGTCCTGATAGGAGGGCGAGCCGGTATTCACAGCGGGCAGAATATCGATTCCCCACCAGCTGCGGTAGCGGCTCGGGTATTCCGAAAAGGAATACCAGTCATAATAGGGGGAATCGGTCGACTGATAGGCCCCCAGCGAATCGTAACGGCCATAGCGATTGAAGTAACGGCTGTCGTCCCCGGTGTGATTGAAGACCCCGTCGAGGATCACCCGGATCCCCCGGGCCTTTGCCTCGGACAGAAGATGGGTGAGCGCCTCCTCACCGCCGAACATCTCGTCCACTTCAAGATAATCACCGGTGTCATATTTGTGGTTGGAGTAAGCCCGGAAGATGGGGGATAAGTAGAGAACATTCACCCCCAAGGACACAAGATAATCGAGTTTTTCCGCCACACCCCAGAGAGTGCCGCCGAAAAACATGTTGTTGGCAAGGGGCGCCCCCCGATAGGGGGCAAACTGGGGGATCCCCCTCTCCCAGTCGGGATTGAGAATCGCACCCTCCCGCAGAGGAACCGGCACGCTCCCTTTCGCGAAGCGATCCACAAAGATCTGATACATCAGCCCGCCCTTGAACCAGGCAGGGGTAGTATAGTCCCGCCGGTAGACCGTCAGGGCAAAGGGTTCGAAATCTTCCTCTGCCTTTGTCAGCCGGGGAAAATAGCGCTCCGGGGAATAGGAGAAACGGAGGGTTCCTTCGCTTGAATCGAAGAGCACCGAAAGATAAGAAAGCCCCAAAAGCCCCTCCATGGGAAGGGTGAGCGCATAGCACTCGGTGACAAAATCGCTCTTTTCCCAAAGGAAGGGAAGAGCGCGCACCGGCCGTTTTTCATAAGCGCCCCCCTCGGACAGAAGGAGGGCGTCCCCCTCTTCGAGCAAAAGCTCCGGGGAGGAGAGGCCGCAGCAGCGCGGCGCGGTCAGACGAAGGGTCAGGACATCCCCCTCGTCAAAGGCAAACGAAAGCTCGGGATGGGGATTGTTCCGACTCGCAAAGGTCAGTTTGATTTCAGAAAAAGCCTCTGTCATAACGGCTCCCTTTTACCGGCGAACCCCGGACTCACTTTTCCCGCCGGGAGCGGTATACTCCCGGCGGGAAAGAGCGGATTCACCGTTTTTATTTGTTGTTCTTCTCACAGATCGCCGGAATGTGCCAGATATTCTCGGCATATTCCCGAATCGAGCGGTCGGCGGAGAAAATGCCCGATTTTGCGATATTGACCAGCGACATCCGGTTCCATTTTTCCCGGTCGAGGTAGTCGGCCTCGGCCTTCCGATGCGTCAGAAGGTAGGACTCAAAATCCGCAAGACACATATAGGGATCGGAGATTCCGCCGTTGCCGAAGACGAGATAGTTATAGAGATGCTCAAACGATATCCCATTAAAGCCCTTCTTCAGAGCGTCCACCGCCTTTTTCAGCGTCTCGTTCTTGTTGTAGAAGTCGCCGGCATGATAGCCCCGCTTCCACATGTCCTCCACCTCCGGGGTGGTGAGGCCGAAGATATAGATGTTGTCCTCGCCCACCGCCTCGGCAATCTCCACATTGGCGCCGTCCAGTGTACCGATGGTGACGGCACCGTTGAGCATGAACTTCATATTGCTGGTGCCGCTGGCCTCCTTGCCGGCCAAGGAGATCTGCTCCGAGATATCGGCGGCAGGGATGAGCACCTCCGCCAGGGAGACGTTGTAGTCCTCGGGGAAGATCACCCGCAGCTTTTTCGAAATGACCGGATCCTTCTCAATGTCCGCCCCGATCTCCCAGATCAGCTTGATGATTTCCTTGGCCAGATAGTAGCCCGCAGCCGCCTTGGCGCCGAAGATAAAGGTCTTGGGGGTCATGGGCAGGGAGGGATCCTCCTTCAGCGCCACATAGAGACTGATGATGTGCAGGGCGTTGAGCAGCTGGCGCTTATACTCGTGCATCCGCTTGATCTGCACGTCAAAGACGCTGTCGGGATCTACCGAGATGCCCTGATGCTTTTTGATATAGTTGGAGAAGACAACCTTGTTCTCCCGCTTGATGGCGTCCAGCCGCCCGAGAAGGGCGCTGTCGTCCGAATAGGCCAGCAGCTTTTCCAGCTGGGAAGCGTCCTTCCGGTACCCCTTGCCGATGACCTCGTCCAGAAGAGCGGTCAGCGCGGGGTTGGCGTAGCAGAGCCAGCGCCGGTAGGCGATGCCGTTGGTCACATTGGTGAATTTCTCAGGAGAATCGGTATAAAAATCGTGAAAGACAGTCTTTGT
>CAZGQH010000109.1:0-5867 GCA_964527575.1 uncultured Lachnospiraceae bacterium | reverse complement strand
GGCTTCAAGCTCTCCGGCCGCCCCGCCGACCGGGAGCACCCCTACGGCCACGCCCGCATCGAGTATCTGACCGGACTGATCGTTTCCTTTATCATTGTTCTTTTGGGCGGCCTGTTCCTTCTGGAATCGGTGGATAAGATTATCAACAAGGGCGAGAGCGTCTTCTCCTGGCTGGCCATTGTGATCCTCGGCATCTCCATTCTGGTGAAGCTCTGGCAGGGGCTTTTCTATCGCCGGCTGGCAAAACGCATCTCCTCCGCTTCGCTGATCGCCTCGGCAACCGACAGCATAAACGATGTGATCTCCACGGCCGTGGTGCTGGTGGGGGCGCTGGTGGGCAAGCTGACAAACGTGCAGATCGACGGCTATGTGGGTGTGGCAGTGGCGGTCTTTATCGTGGTGAACGGGATAAAGTTGGTGATCGAAACCGCCAATCCCCTCTTGGGGCAGCCTCCCGCCAAGGAGACGGTGCAGGCGCTTTCCGCCAAAATCCTCGGCTATGACGGGGTGATCGGTCTTCACGACATGATTGTTCACAGCTACGGCGCCAATCAGATTTTCTGCTCGGTTCATGTGGAGGTTCCTGCCGATCGGGATGTGATGCTCAGCCACGATATTATCGACAACATCGAAGAGGATATCTATCGGGAGATGGGGATTCATCTGGTGATCCATATGGATCCCATCACCCAGGGGGATTCCCGGCTGGATGCCTATCGGGAGGAGCTGACCGCGATTCTGGCCGGTCTGTCTCCGAAGCTTCGCTATCATGACCTGCGGGTGGTCTTCGGGGTGACCCACGACAACCTGCTCTTCGATCTTCTTCTCCCCATGGAATTTGAGATTCCCGAAGAAGAGGTCGTGGCGAAGGTGACGGCGGGTCTTAAGGAGAGACATCCGAATGTCAATCCCAAGATCAAGGTCGATCGGGATCTGAACAATCTTCTGGGTTGATCGAAGGAACAGACGGCTCTTCCGGTTATTCCGTAAGGCGGCTTTTACATCCCTGCTTTGAACGAAGAAGGATTCAATTTTTTCCTAAATAACGAAATATCCCCCGGCCAACGCTTCAGCGTTGGCCGGGGGATATTTTATAAAAAGGAGAAAAGAATTGGGTATGGGTTATTCGCTGCGGAGGGCTTCTACCGGATCCTTCTTGGCGGCGATGCGGGAGGGAATCAGGCCGGCGATCATGGTGAGCGCCATGCTGATGACCACAAGGATCACCGCGTGCAGGGGACGGAGGAAGGCGCTCAGATTCGAGACGCCCGACAGAGCCTGGATGATCAGATTGATCGGTATGCAGAGTAAAAGCGAGATTCCGATGCCGATCAGACCGGCGGTCAGGCCGACGATGATAGTCTCGGCGTTGAAGACCAGCGACACATCCCGTTTGGAAGCGCCGATCGAACGCAGAATGCCGATCTCCTTGGTGCGCTCCAGGACCGAGATATAGGTGATGATGCCGATCATGATCGAGGAGACGATCAGCGAGATCGAGACAAAGGCGATGAGGACATAGGAGATGGCGTCGATGATCTTGGTCACGCCCGAGAGGAGCAGGGCGATGTAGTCGGTATATTCGATCTTGTCTTCCTCGTCTACCGAGGCGTTGTAGTCGGAGATGATCTTTGCAATGGCGTCCTTGTTCTCAAAGGTGGTGGCGTAGATATTGATCGAGGCGGGAGAGGCGGGATCCACGATGCCGAGAAGCGCTTTGTTGTCCTCCAGGGTGCTTTTTGAAGTCACCGAGGGCATATAGGCGTCGTAGTAGGCCGCCAGCTTGCCCGTGTCGGTCTCGCCCAGAAACTGCTCGTCAAAGAGAGCTGCCACCTTTTTGTAGCGGGAATCGGCATAGAGATCGGAGAGGCTCTTATAAAGCTCGGCGGCATCCTTTTTCGCCGTGGCGTTCACCGCTTCGTTCAAAGCCGTGTCGTCCAGGGCAGCGAGATAGGCGAGAATCTGCGCCTGCGGCATGGTGGTGGACTTTGCCCAGTCTGCGGCCACATAGGCAATTTTCATTTCCTTCGTGGTCAGCTTGCCGGTGATCTGCGCGATCAGAGGGACAAGCTCCTCCTCACTGGGGGTGTCCATGATCGTCTCTACACGGTTTTTCACATCCGAGGCATAGGCTGCCGTCACCATCTTCTCCACCTCTTTGGTGAGAAGGGCGCGAAGCTCTTCGTCGGAGTAGCCGGAGAGATAGCCCTCGATCTGTTCGGGGGTCATGTTGAAGTTCTGGGCGATGAGTGCGATCATCTTTTCCCGGGTGTCGTACTGGCCGAGGAGCTTTTCTACCTCGGAATTCAGATAGTCCTCTGAGGGAACCGAAAGAATGGTGACATAGAGCTCAGTCTTCTCTTTATCGGTGAGAGAGGCAAAATAGGCTTTGATCTTCTCGGCCTTTTCGGCATCGGAGATGTCGTTGTCCTCGGTGATGAGGAAGGGAAGGCCGGTGAGCACGTCGAAGTTCTGATTGGCGGGATCGGACTGTGCTTTCACGATCGCGCTCTCGCTGTTCTTTTCCATGATATATTCGGTGAGAGCAGCGGTGTAGCCGAAGGGCGAGGAAAGTGCGCCGGCGGTGGCGTTCTCATTGGGGCGGATAATACCCACGATGTGAAGGTCGTAGGCCGCCTTTACCACCATGTCCATCATGGCCTCGTCGTCCCCGATATACTCAAAGATGCCGTCGCCGTCTTTATCGGTGTAGTAGTCGCTGGGGAGAAGAAGCTTCATCTCAATGTCGAGAATATCTTCATAGGAGACTTTTCTCTCTTTATAGGGAACCTTGCCGCCGCTGAGGACGGCCGAGATCATCTCGTTGATCTCCTCCTCGGTCATATAGCCGAGAGCGTAGAAGGCCAGATCGGAAATCTCGTTGTCCTCGCTTAAGACCAGGACGATCTCGTTGGCTTCCTTCGGCCATGCGCCGTGGATCAGGTCGTACTGCTCGTAGAGCATATCCGAGATCAGGTCACCGTTTTTGCCCGAGAGCATCTCCTGCCAGAGGTTGATCATCGACAGATTGGCCGAAAGCATGTTGTACATACCTTCGTTGGCGTCGGTGGTGGATCCGGCGGCGTCAAAGGCATCGCCCAGATCGCAGGTGACAAACTGTCCCGCCTGATTCTTGACATAGCAGTGCAAAGGGAGGTTGTAGCGGTACTGAACGGCGGAGGTATACTGATAGAGGCCGGTGGTGCTGGAGGCAGGGTTCATCTCCTTGTCGAGGAAGGTCTTGAAGGCGCGCAGGTTGTTGACCTTTTTGTCCGCGGCAAAGAGGGTGTTGAAGATCTGATAGAGCTGGGGGTCGGAATAGACGGCATCTTTGTCATGCTCGGTCTTGTCCTCCTGTGACATGCCGCCTCCACCCAGCATGGCGGAGAAGTCATTCTCCTCGCTGAGAATGCTGATGGGGTAGGAGGAGAGAGTGTCCCGCTGAACCGAGGCGATGTAGGCGTTGACGCCGGTGGAGACCGCCAAAATCAGGGCGATGCCGATGATGCCGATGCTTCCCGCAAAGGAGGTAAGAATCGTCCGGGCCCGCTTGGTCATCAGGTTATTGAAGGAGAGGGAGAGGGCGGTGAAGAAGGACATGGAGCGCTTGCCCTTGGCCTTGTCGCGCTCGGCTTTTTCCCGGGCGATGGGGGCGGCCTTTTCGACCTCCTCCGGCGTGAAGGGATCGGTGTCTCCGGTGATCTTTCCGTCCAGCAGGTTGACAATCCGGGTGGAGTATTCCTCCGCCAGCGCCGGGTTGTGGGTCACCATGATGATCAGGCGATCCTTCGCGATCTCCTTGAGAATTTCCATGACCGCCACGCTGGTTTCGGTGTCAAGGGCGCCGGTGGGCTCGTCGGCAAGAAGGATGTCCGGGTCGTTGACCAGCGCCCGGGCGATGGCCACCCGCTGCATCTGACCGCCCGACATCTGGTTGGGCTTCTTGTGTAGCTGGTCGCCCAGTCCCACCTTTTGAAGGGCCTCGGTCGCCCGCTTTCTCCGCTCGGCCTTGGAGACGCCCGAGAGGGTCAGGGCAAGCTCCACGTTGGCAAGGACGGTCTGGTGGGGGATCAGGTTGTAGCTCTGGAAGACAAAGCCCACCGAATGGTTGCGGTAGGTGTCCCAGTCGGCGGCTTTGTACTCCTTGGTGGAGCGCCCGTTGATCACAAGATCGCCGGAGGTGTAGACGTCGAGACCTCCGATGATATTGAGAAGCGTAGTTTTACCGCAGCCCGAGGGGCCGAGAATCGAGACGAACTCGCTGTCCCGAAAGGCCAGATCAACGCCCTTTAAGGCCTTGACCGTACTGTCGCCTGCAGGATATTCTTTGATGATGTTTTTGAGCTGAAGCAAGGTTTACCTCCCGTTTGATGTCAAAATCAAAGGATTTTTGTAAAGTTCTGGGGATATAAGAGACAAAATGTCCGACGCCGCACAAAAAACGGCGGAGTCGGACATGATGATACAGAAGAAATGTCAGGACTTTTCCGGTGCGAGCTTCTGTGCCGCTCTCCGGTCGGTTGTGGGGCCATCGTCCATGATATTCTCGATGGCTTCCGCCGAGATACGGGTGCGGGTATGCGGAACCTCCACCGAAGGGTGATCGGTATTGCGGAAGCAAAGCTTAAGAAGAATCGGGCAGAGCACCGAAGTGGTGACGATAAGGAAGATGGTGGCGACCAAGGGGTCGATGCCGAGGAGCGCACCGTCTTCTCCGTAGTAGATCAGCGACTGTCCGGTTGCATAGACTGCCAATGCCACCTCGCCCCGGGCGATCATGCCGCAGCCGATTCCGATCGAGTCCCGTCCTTTATAGTGGAAGAAGCGGGAGACTACGGAGCAGCCCAGAATCTTGCCGATAATGCCCAGGAAAACGAAGACTACGGCAAAGAGAAGACCGGCGGCGGTGAAGTGGGAGAAATCGGCGCTGATGCCGATATAGGCAAAAAACATGGGGGTGAAGATCATATAGCCGCTGACGATCACCTTGCGGTCCACAAAGGAGGTGTCATCCAGCCCCGAGAGCATCAACCCCGCCATATAGGCGCCGGTGATGGCCGCGATGCCGAAGAAGCGCTCGGCACAGTAGGCGAAGAGAAAGCACATGGAGATGGCAAAGATGCTGGTGCGGCGCTTATGGGGCCAGACCTTGACCATGTGTTTGAACAAGAAGCGGAGCAGAAGCCCCACGCCGATGGTAAAGACAAAGAAGCCGGCAGCCTTGAGGATGGTCATGCCGATGCCCCCCGCCCCGGTCATGCCGGTGACGATGCTGAGCAGGATGATGCCGAGAACATCGTCGATGATGGCGGCGGAGAGAAGGGTGGTTCCTACGCGGGTGTTGAGCTTGCCCAGCTCCCGCAGGGTTTCCACCGTGATGCCCACGCTGGTGGCCGAGAGGATACAGCCCACGAAGAGGGCGTTGAAGAGCTTGGGGGTGTTGGTGATCTCTCCGAGGCCGCCCATAAAGAGAAGGGCGCCCAGCGTGCCCAGTGCTACCGGGACAATAACCCCGGCAAAGGCGATGGCCGTGGCGGCGGCGCCGCTCTTCTTCATCTTCCGGAAGTCGGTTTCCAGCCCGGAGGAAAAGAGGATGAAGATCACACCGATCTGGGAGAAGCTGTTCAGCACATTCATCTCGGCAGGGGAGGGATCGATCAGCCCATGAAAGGACCAGCCGAAGCGGCTGATAATGGCGGGGCCGATGAGAAGGCCGGCAAAGATCATACCTACCACCTGGGGCAGCCCGATCCGACGGGAGAGCATACCGAAGATTTTGGTGGCAAGCAGAATGACGGCACAGTAGTATATAATGTTCAGTACATCCATGACAGGGAGCCTTTCGAAAAACCGTCTGTATTGAGAGT
>CAZGQH010000108.1:0-5874 GCA_964527575.1 uncultured Lachnospiraceae bacterium | reverse complement strand
CCGGTAATTCCGGTGAGTGCCGCCAAAAACGAGGGGATCGGCGATCTGATCGAGGCGGCACTTCATGTCGTGCGGGAGAGAATCCGCCCGAAGGTGACCGACTTCTGCCGGGAGGATTCGGCCGTTCACCGCTGCATCCATTCGGTGACCCATCAGATCGAGGACCACGCCAAACGGGCGGGGATCTCGGCCCGTTTTGCCGCCTCGAAGATGATCGAAGGCGATCACGGCCTTGAGGAGCTTCTGGCACTCTCGAAGAACGAAGTGGAGCTGATCGAGCATTCGATTGCCGAAATGGAGGCCGAGACTGGCCTTGACCGGAACGAAGCGCTGGCCGATATGCGCTACACCTTCATCGAATCGGTGGCGGCAGAGGCGGTCATCAAGTGCCACGAGAGCCGTGAGCACCGGCGGAGTGAGAAAATCGACCGGGTTCTCACCAACAAATATCTGGCACTTCCCCTCTTTCTCGGGATTATGCTCCTTGTCTTCTGGCTGACCTTCGACGTGATCGGCGGCTTTCTCTCCGATCTTCTGACCCTGGGCATTGATAAGCTGGCCGGGCTTGCCGAGCGGGGGCTTGACGCCTACGGCATCAACCCGGTGGTCAAGAGCCTGATTCTCGACGGCGTTTTTGCCGGAGTGGGCTCTGTTTTGAGCTTTTTGCCGATCATTCTGGTGCTCTTTTTCTTCCTGTCGATTTTAGAGGATACCGGCTACATGGCGCGGGTAGCCTTTGTTATGGATAAGCTGCTCCGCAAGATCGGTCTTTCGGGACGCAGCTTCGTCCCTATGCTGATCGGTTTCGGCTGCAGTGTGCCGGCCATTATGGCCACCCGTACCCTGGCTTCCGAGCGGGATCGGAAGATGACCATCCTTCTCACTCCCTTCATGAGCTGCTCGGCCAAGATTCCGATCTACGCGGTCTTTGCGGCGGCCTTCTTCCCCCGCCATGCCCCTCTCGTGATGATCGGGCTTTATGTGATCGGCATTCTCCTCGGCATTTTGGTGGCGCTGCTTCTCAAATCCACCCTCTTCCGGGGCAAGCCGGTGCCCTTTGTTATGGAGCTGCCCAATTACCGGATGCCCTCGGCCAAAAGTGTCTTCATGCTTATGTGGGATAAGGCCAAGGACTTTCTGCAGCGGGCCTTTACGGTAATTTTCTTAGCCACGCTGCTGATCTGGTTCTTCCAGACCTTTGATTTCCGGTTCAATGTGGTGGAAAGCTCCGCCGATTCCATGCTGGCACAGATCGGCCGCTTCATCGCGCCTGTCTTTGCGCCCCTCGGTTTCGGGGACTGGCGGGCGGTGACCGCTCTCTTCACCGGCTTTTCCGCCAAGGAGGCGGTGGTCAGCACGCTGGCGGTGCTGGTGGGGACGAATGTTTCCAGTCTGTCGGAGTTTCTCGCCTCGGGCAGCCTCTTCACCCCTCTTTCGGCCTTCAGCTTTCTGCTCTTCACCCTGCTCTATACCCCTTGTGTGGCGGCGGTGGCCACCATCAAAAGAGAGCTTGGCTCGACCGGCAAGACTGTGCTGGTGGTGTTCTTCCAGTGCATGCTTGCCTGGCTTGTCTCCTTTGCCTTTTTCGGCGTGGCTTCGCTGATCGCCGGATGACCCTTCCCTTGGGGAAACTGTGAAATATTCCGATGAAACTTCTCGATTATATTCTGATTGCCCTTGTCCTTCTTCTGGCCCTTCTTGCCCTTCTCTGGATTTATAGAAGACGGAAAAAGGGCGGCGGTTGCTGCGGCAGTTGTTCCTCCTGTCCGCACAGCTGTCAAAAGAACTGCGAAAAAAAAGAGCAGCCAAACCCTGAAAGCCGTGAAAACGGAGAAAATCAAACAAAACAGGACTGAACACAGGGAATCCTGCAAAAAGAAGGCGGAGCCGTTGGCTCCGCCTTGTTGGGTTTTCGGGAAAAGTCTTATTTTTTCTTTCTGCGGCGGATGAGGAGAATGCTTACCGTCGCCGCGGCGCCTGCTACAAGGAGAGCGGCTCCCACGCCGATCAGAACCTTGGCGGCGGTGGAGAGGCCGGATTCCTTCTCCTCGCCTTCACTTCCCGGAGCCTCGGTGCCGGGCGTTTCGGGATCGGTACCCGGTGTTACAGGATCGGTGTCGACCGGCGTTTCGGGATCGGTCTCCTCCGGCGTGGAGGTCGGCGGAGTCTCTTTTTCGGTGACAATTACCTTCATTGTGACGGTGAGCCCTTGGGGATTTTCCTCTTCCGAAAGTGCGGGCGTTCCCACAAAGGTATATTCGCCTACCGTATCGGGGCGATAGGAGGTGGTGCCCCAGGTGACCTTTACCGTCTTTTTGCTGCCGTCCGACAGGGTGACCTCCACCGTTTCCGGCAGAGACAAATTGCCGAGGGGCGTGCCCAGCGGCACCTCCAGCGCCTCCGGCGCCTGGATGTCGGTCACCGTATTGACCGGCTCTTTTTCCACCTTGACAAGAAGGGTTACCGTGAGGCCTTCGGGATTCTGCACCGCGGAAAGGGCCAGCCGTCCGGTAAGGCGGTACTCGCCGGCTGTCGGCCGATAGGAAGAGGTATCCCAGGTGACGTCCACCGTTTTCTTGCTGCCGTCCGACAGGGTGATTTCCACCGTCTTCGGCAGCGACAGGGTACTCACCGGTGTGCCGACAGGCAGGGTAATCGGGTCGGGGGCTGTGATTTCCTCCACGGTAGGCGCCGCCTCTACCGTCACCGTCAGGGTCGGAGCAATGCCGCCGGGATTTTCCTCCAGGGGTACATCCAGCTTGCCGGGAATCGAATAGGTTCCGGCGGTGTCGGGCTTATACGAGGCGGTATTCCAGAGGACTGCCACGACCTTTTTGCTGCCGTCGGTCAGGGTGACCTCCACCGATTCCGGCAGATTCAATTCGGCTGCGGGTGTTCCGTAGGGGACAGTGATCGGAGAGAGGCTCTTCACCAATTCGATCACCGCAAAGTCCCCCGCCACCGTGACGGTGGCGCTGGCCGTCAAGCTTTCGGGATTGCTGAGGCCTTCGGGAAGGGTGAGGCTACCCACGAACCGGTAGACGCCGGTCTTGGTGGGGTCGTAGCTTTCCACCGGCTTCCAGGTCACGGGTACATAGACGATCTCGTCGAAGCCGGCCACTGCCGCCACGCGTTCGGGCAGGGGCAGCTCGCCTGCCGCCGTCCCCGGCTCCACCGTCAGGCGGGTGGGAAGGAGGTAGGAGAGAGGACGGTCATAGAGAGCAGGCTTGTCGCTGTAGCCCGCATAATAGGTGATCTCGGGGCGGGCGTCCTCGTTCATCAAAACGTTCTTACAGTTGACAAAGGTCACATTGTCGGCGTACTTCAGGCAGTAGGCCCAGGCGTTGGAGGCGCCTCCCGCCGAGTAGTGCTCGGGATAGCCCCCGCCCACGCCGTTCGGCCAACCCGGTACCGTGGTAAAGCCGCCGGGCATTTCGAGATAGACATTTTCAAAGAGGACATTTTCGATCTTGTGCTCATCGTTCAGACCGATGAGCAGCACCTCGTGGACATTCGAGTCGTAGCTGTGAGGCGGCATCATGGCCTTCACGAAGGAGATATCCCGGAAGACCACATCCCGGATATAGCCTACCCGCTTGCCGGGATTGCTCACCGGCTGGCGGCCCCGGTCGCCCACCGACAGGAAGATGGCGTCGTCCACTTCCGACATGGTGATCCGCTCGAAGGAGAGCTGTTCGATCTCCGCGCCGTCGGCCGACTGCATGGTGAGGCCGGACTTGACCACATTCTTCATGGTGATATCCGAAACCGACAGATTTTTCAGCGAGCCGTAGGTGTCGGAGCCGAACTTAATGCCGTTGGAGCGGGACTGAATGGTCAGATTCCGCACATCAATGTTGGCGCAGCCGAAGAGGCTGGAGGATTTGAAGCAGAGACCGTCGTCTCCGGCCAGGATGTTGCAGTTTTCAATGGTGCAGTTGATGACATCGCAGGGATCGATGCCGTCCCGGTTGGGGGTATTCATGCTGTTGACATTCAGTCCCCGGAGGGTGACATTCCGCGATTCCATGGGAACCAGCGTCCAGAAGGCGCTGTTGACGAGATTCAGGTTTTGAATTGTAACGTTCTCCGACAGGATCGACAGGATCACGCAGGGGCGGGCATCCGAAAGCCGGCGGCTTGCGGCGGGGTCGTTGACCCGGTAGCCGTAGAAGCCGTTTCCGTCGATGAAGCCGCCGCCCTCGATCCGGAGGTTGGAGGCGTTTTCGGTGAGGATGAGCCCCCGGCCGATCTGGCGGTAGTTGATCAGTCCCTCGCAGGATTCGATCAGGGGGTACCAGGTCTTCGCCATCTGGCCCAGAATCCGGGCTGTGGGGGCGACGAAGAGGGTGGTATCGCTCTTTACCTGCAGGGTGCTGGTCAGGAAGACGCCGTTTTCCAGAAGCACCGTGCGGCCGGTAAAGGCGGCATCGTCCAGTGCCCGCTGGATGGCCTCGGTGTCGTCGGTGACCCCGTCGCCCTTGGCGCCGTAGGGAGCGTCCTTGACATTAATCACCCGGTCGGCATCGTCGAGAACCGAGGTCATACCGTCCCCTTCGATCAGGGAGAGCGAATCGATATAGGCCCGGTTTTCGGTGGCCAGGGTAAAGGTCACCCGGTCAACTTCGTCCACCGGCTCGGCAAAGGCCAGATCTTTCATCCGCAGCGCGCCGTCCACATAGAGGTCGTAGCGGCCGGTGTAGGTGTTGACCACAAGACGGATGTGATACCAGTTGTCGGCGGGATAGTGGGCCCAGGGGGATTCCCCGTCCATGACTTTGACCCAGTTGTCGCCGTTTACGGCGTAGAGGTTGTTGTGATAGAAGGCAACGCCCGCCGCCACCCGGTTTTCGCTGTCGGTCAGCAGCGGCAGGGCGGCAAAGCCGATGCCGGTTACCCTCACTTTCACCGAGAAGGCGAAGTGACCGCTCATCGCCGGCAGACGGCGAATCGCCTTGGCTGCGGTATCTTCGGCGGCCAAGGTCAGGCTTTTGTCCGATTCAAAGGGGATGTCGGCGATTCCGGCAAGCGCGGGGCGGGTGAAGGACCAGCCCTCATCCAGAATGCCGTCGTCGAAATTCTCGGTAAAGAGATAGCGCTCGGGATTGTCTAAAAGGCGGAGGTTGTCGAGGGAGAGGGCCGCGCCGTCCTCTGCCACCGTAAAGGTCAGTCTTTCGGCAGCGCCGCCGGCGGCAAGCGTCAAATCATCGGCCTTCTTCAGATGGTCGAGCCAGAATTCGCAGGAGCCGGTAGCGGGGTCGAGGACAAGCTTGATCGTATAGAAGCAGTCGGGCTTGTAGTAGCCCACATTCCGGAAGCCGTCGCCGTCGGTGACCTTCAGGAAGCCGTCCTTGTCGAAGAGAAGGACGAAGATCTCCTTTCCGGCGGTGTTCAAAAGAGCGATCCGCATCTCCCGGTCGGGGGCGGAGGCCGAAGCCTCAAACTCCAAAATCAGGGGACCGTTCGGCAATCCCTTCAGCGGGCAGGCAAGAATCGCGGGAACCTCGCCCGTTTTCTTCAGAGTCAGGTAGCGGTCGATGCCATCGGCCTCGTCGCCATAGACCGAAAGTTCCGAAACCTGGGCGCCGGGGGCGCCGGTGTTTTTCGTAAAGGAGAGGCGGATGTAGGAAGTTTCCACCGGGGCTGGCAGCGTGATGGTCACGGTGTTCTGCCGGTCGGGATGGAATTCGTAGTCGGCATTCGGCAGAATCTCGAACCAGCTCTCCCCGTCAAGGCTTCCCTCCACCGAGAAGGCCTGTACCCGGGCGCCCCAGGTCGGACGCACCTTCAGCGTCAGCCGGTCTACCGTCCGCTCCCGGCCGAAGCTGACGGCGAGCCAGGATTCGCTCTCCCCGGCTGCCGCCTCCCAATAGG
>CAZGQH010000107.1:0-5876 GCA_964527575.1 uncultured Lachnospiraceae bacterium | reverse complement strand
CATGCCGGTGGAGCATCTGTACCTGTCGGAAGTGGGAACAGGCGTCATGTTCGCGCTGCTGACACACGGCGTGCTGCTTCTTCATTCGGCCATCCGACAGAGGAAGAATCGGTCGAAGAATTCAGAAGGGTAACCCGAAAGCCGGATGTGTCCTTGCCTTACATGAAGAGTGCGGGAAAACAGAATCTGCGTAAAAAGAGCGCCCTATGCGGATTCCCGCATGGGGCGCTTTCGCTTAAAGCTCGACGGTATGAATGGTATTCTTATTTTCCGCCGTTTCGTACTCCCGGTCGCAGCAGGTCATGAGGATGACCTGCGAGGTCTTGGCGTAGGCCGACAGCAGCGCCATCATACGGGAGAGTCGCTCGTCGTCCAGTGAGGAGAAGGCCTCGTCAAAGACCACCGGCGGCGTTTTGCCGTCGAAGAGCAGCCGGATCAGCGAAAGACGGAGGCTGATGTAGGTAAGGGCACGGGTGCCGGCGCTCATGAAGCCGATCTCCCGGGTGGGGGAAGCATCATTCTCCCGGAAGCGGAGATTCAGGGCGTTGTCCACCTCGATCTTTTCATAACGGCCTTGAGTGGAAGCCTTCATGAGGGCGCCTGCCGATTGCGAAAGGGCAGGCGCTACCCGGGCACGCAGCGCGTCTCCGGCCTGGCGGATGGCCTCGTAGGCCAGACGATAGGCGGTGTATTTGTCGTTATAATCGGCACGCTTGGCACGAAGCTCGTTCAGCGTCTCCTGCAGGTTGTCCGTGCTCTCGGTGAGAGCTGCGCGGGAGGCGATCTCCAGTTCGGTATCCCGCAGCTGAACCTTCAGCGCCTCGGCTTTTTTGGTGCAGAAGGTTAAATTCCGCCTGAGAAGGTCAATCACCTCGGGACCGATTTCCCCGGCGTAGGCGGTGCGCTCTTCCTTCTGCCGATATTCCTCCCGGTCATAGGAAGAGAGGGCCGACTCGGCACTTTCCGCGATCATTTTGGCTTCTCTTGCTTCGGTTTCGGCTCTGTTCAGACGAAGGAGGAGGGCCTGTGCTTTGTCGGCGCCCCCCGCGATCGAGAGGCGGTCCGAGCAGGGAAGTCCCCATTTGTTAAGAAGCTGCGATGCCTTTCGGTAGCCTTCCTCCACTTTTCTGCGGCTTTCCTCCAGGGCGGCTGTCAGGCGGGCGTAGCGCCCGTCGCTCTCCTGCACGATCTTCTCGGCACGGATCGCGTCGTCCACACGGAGCAGCGCTTCGGCGGGGGTGGCGGCAGAGAAGCGGTCGCAGAGGGCTTTGCGCTCCTTGGCAGCCTTCCGGGCGGCAAAATATACGCCGATCGACAGAAGGGCAAACAGGGCGGCAACACAGAACAGTACTGAGGACACCAGCGCTGCACTGGGGCCGGACAGGAGCTTCAGGGGCCCGAGAAGAAGGGCGGTCAGGAAGAACAGAAAGGTGAGCGCTGCTGTGAGAGCCAGGGCGCGGAAGCGGTTTTTCTTTTTGACCTCGGCGCTCTGCAGCTTGTGGGCGGTGGATTCCCGTCCGCCGCAGGCGGCCATGGCCGCAAGCTCACTCCGCTGGGCGGGGGTAAGGGAGGTAATGGCAAACGCTTCTTTTTGCAGAGCCAGCGAGGCTTCTTCTTTCTCGGCAATGCCGATATCGCCATAAAGGCTGCGAAGACCTTCCACATAGGCGGTGTCGGGCAGAAAGCCCCCTACCGCCTCTTCGGTAATCAGCTTGGCAAGGGTCTCCTTTTTGGCGCGGAAGTCCGCCTTCTTGCGGTCGGCGTCCTCAAAGCGGGCAAGGATTTTCTTGGCCTCATAATGGGTCAGCTTATCTTCGATCTCGGTGAGCCGGCTGGAGTTTTCGTCAAGCTGCCGGTGGATATCGGAGAGCGAGCGGTTTTTGGCCGCTAAAATCCGCTCGTTTTCCTCGGCGGTGTGAATCCGCTCCTCGAGTTCGGCAATCTCGCCGTCGAGGGCGTAGATCTTGCCCCCCTTGCGGTTTTTGTGGAGAAGAAAGACCCGCGCCTCATCCAGCTTTTTCAGAGCGGTCTTGACGCTGACCGACTCATCCCCGGAGAAGAGAAGGTTGTCGATGGCGTTGTTCATCTTTTCGGCATCTACAATACTGCCGCCTCCCTGGGCGGAAAAGGCGGTTTGTGAGAAGACTTCTTCATTTACGCCGAAAAAGACCTCCCCGGGGCATTCTCCCCTGCGGTACTCGGCACCGCTTGCCAGGTCATAGATGGCCACCGACTCCTTGCCGCTGGCCTTGGCGGCGGGTACAAGCCGCCGCTCGATCCGGTAGCGCTCGCCATCCCGATTGAGAATCAGGCTGCCCCCCGAAATGCCGGTGTCCCAGTTGGTGAAGCGGGTCTTTTCGGTAATGCCCGATTCGGCATTTTTGCCGGATGGCTTGTTTGAAAGCCCATAAAAAATGAATTTGATAAAAGCGGCCAAGGTACTCTTGCCGCTTTCGTTTTTTCCGCGAAAGAGGTTGACGCCCTCGGTGAGGTCGTAGGTTTTGTGGGAAAGCGAACCGAAGCTTTCAATCGAAATTTTTTCGATAAACAAAGTGTGATCCCCCGTTGTGGTTGGTTTCGGATGTGGAAAGAAGAATGGGGCGAAGCTCCTCCAGCTGTCCGATCCGGTAGTCGGCGTGGACGGCGGGCGAAAGGGGCTTTTTGTCAAAGGCGATGTGGCAGCAGTCGATGCCGGCGTTGTTGGCCCCCTGGATGTCGCTGGTTTCGGAATCGCCGATGACCAGCGCTTTTTTTCGGTCAAAGCCCGGAATGGCGGCGGCTGCCGCCTCAAAAAAGAGGGGCGAAGGCTTGGCATGGCCAAGGACTTCGGAGATGAAGACCTTTTCAAAAAAAGGCTTCAGCGGGCTTTTGGAAAGGCGTGAGGTCTGAACGGCCGCATCTCCGTTGGTGATCAGGAAAAGGCGGTAGCCGGCGGCCGAAAGGTCAGCGAGCAGCGCCTCGGCGCCCTCCACCAAAATCGCCTGCTCGCTCAAGGCCTTTTTGTAGGCGGCGTTGACCGCATCCCCGGGAAGATCGATGCCGCATTTTTCCGAAAGAAGGACAAAGCGGTCGGAGAAGATGCGGGCCTTTTCGATCTCCCCCTTCTCATAGCGCTTCCAGAGGGAATCGTTGATCGCATGATAGAGGGGGTAGACCGCCGCGGGTGCGGCGCAGCCGAAAGCGGACAGCGCTGTGCAGAAGGCGTTTTTCTCCCCGCTTGTGAAGTCAAACAGGGTGTTGTCCGCGTCAAAGAGCAGAAAGCGATATCGCATAATCACCTCAAAGTGCAAAAAGGCCGGTCAAAAATCCGACACATCGTTGCCGGCCAGAGCGGAGAGGCCGTACTTCAAAGCCCGCAGGGCTACAAGGCGCTCCTCGTCTTTTTCCGAGGAGAGGAGCGGAGAGAGAATCCGGGTCAGCTCCCCTTTGACGGTGGGGTCCTTCCTCAGGGCATCGAGGTCAAAGCCCGGCGTAGTGCGGTCTTCGATCTCGCAGTAATAGAGCCCTCCGGCAAGCTCGCTCAATTTTTTTACCGGAAGGTCAAGATCGGAGGGCAGGGTACCCTCACAGATCAGGCGCAGCAGGGTATCGGAACCGTAGCCCTTTTTGTGCAAAAGCTCGGCGGCTTTCTCGAGGATTTCCCCTTCGGCAGACAGACCGGTCAGGTTCAGTCGCTCCAGAGCGTAGATCCGTTTGCAGAGACGGTAGAAGGTGGGGCGGCAGGTGAAGCTTGTCCCGCTCTTGTCGCATTCCACCAAGAATGCACCCCGCTCCCCCCGGTCGTTGAAGGCGCGGGGCTCGAGACTCCCCGCGTAGCCGTAATAGGTGTCGCCGGTCTTTTCGATGGCGGGCAGGTTGTGGATATGTCCCAGCGCCACATAGTCAAATCCCGAATTCCGGATCTCCTCGAGGCGGATGGGACAGTCCTTTCCCCCCTCGGTGGTCAGGGTTCCGTGGGCGGTCAGAAGGTTGATCTCGCCGCTCTTGGGAAGAGAAATTCCCGCAAAGGGGTTTTTATCTAAAATCGGAGAGGTGAAGGCGTAGCCGTAAAGGTTCACCCGATAGCCGCCAATGTCTTCAAAGCTTACCGAAGACAGCTGAGAAGAGGGGAAGATAGTGACATTTTCCGGAAAGGAATAGCGGGCATAGACGCTGTCGGTTGAATAAAAGTCGTGATTGCCCGGGGTGATGACAAAACGGATGTCGGGATTCTTCCGAAAGTGGTCGAGAACGAATTCCACTGCGTCGGGGGTAGGCCGGGGGGAATCGAAGAGATCCCCGGCGATGAGCATGATCTCTGCACCCTCAGAGCGGGCCCAGAACATCAGGGAGGAAAAAGCGGCGCGAAGCTCGTTTTTCCGTGCCTGTGCTTTCGCGAGATCCTCCATGCGGAAGGGGCTGTCCAAATGAATATCGGCGGTATGTATGATCTTTAACAAGGCAAAACTCCCTTTCTGCCGCAAAATCGATCGGTGTCTTTTCCTATTATACAACATCTTTGAGGGGGTGTCAATCGGTTGCCGGGAAAAAGAAAAGACGATTCGATCGACACGCTTTTTTATAACGCCTCTCATTCTTTACCGCGCGATTTTATGAAAAAAGAGGTGTCAGTCTTCGGCAGCAGAAGAATGATTTTCGGATAAAAAGGCTTTCCAAAGAAGAATTTTTTTGTGACTATCGCTGAAAAAACTCACGGAATTTTCCTGTTTTTACAGAACTTTGCTGGTTTTTTTGAAAGGTCCTTGACTTTCCTCCCAAACAGGAGTATGATAGGAGCGAAAATAGTTCACAAAGTGAACAAAAGAGGTGCGCGATGAAAGAAGAGGTTGGCAGCGACGAGCTGATTCTGGCATGGGTCCGGCTTTCCGGACTTTTGAAAAATACCCGTATTACAAAAGGGCTTCTTTACAACGAAGCTATCGTCATGCTGCTGCTTTATAACCGCCATCGGGAGGACGGCCGCGGCACGGTCTCGATGAAGGAGATTGTCCAGAGGACAGGGATGCTGAAATCGCTGGTCAATCGGACGGTCAATTCGCTGACGGAAAAAGGTCTTCTGGAACGCTGCACAGGGGAGGGGGATCGCCGGATTCAATATGTTAAATGCGTCGAAGAAAAGCTGCCGGTATTTTTGGAGGTACATTCCGCATCGCTTGCACTCTCCGACCGGATACGTTCGATTATCGGGGAAGAGGACGCGGCTGCTTTTATTCGTATCGTGAAAAAACTGGACGATAACGGATTTACTTTATAATTTTTTTATTTTGGAGGCGTGCCTTCAGGCACGGATTTTTATGGAACAAAAGAAAAAAGCCCTGCTGAAAAAAATTCTTTTGGGCGTTCTGATCGGTCTTTTGTCGGTGGTTTTGATTCTGACAATTGTGATCTTTGCCCTTTGGCATAACGAAATTTCCACCATTTCGAGCATCGAAATGATCCGCGAGCGCAATGACGCGCATTCAGACGGTGCCGTCTATCGGATGAATGTCAAGGGCGGCTTCTATTTTGACGAGTATCTTGAACAGGGAGGCGCCAAGAGCGACGCCGAGCTTATTGACTTCATCACCAGCCACATCACCAAGGGACTGATCGATATGAGCATCAAGGAGTCGGACATCGGCTGTTCCTCCTTTACCGCCCGTTCCGAGAGCGGAGACGCACTTTTCGGCCGGAACTACGATTTTGACAAGACCAATACCTGCCTTGTCTTTACCGAAGCCAACAAGGGCCGCCACGCCTCGATCTCGACGGTAGACCTTCAGTTTGTGGGCATCGATGTAGATAAGGGCATTCAGAGTCTGATGGATAAGATCACTTGTCTTGCCGCCGTCTATGCCCCTCTTGACGGTATCAACGATGCGGGGGTGAGCTGCGGC
>CAZGQH010000106.1:0-5883 GCA_964527575.1 uncultured Lachnospiraceae bacterium | reverse complement strand
AGCAGTAAAATCCAGCGGCTCCAGCAAATAGTTCTCGGCCTTCCGCTCAAGGCGGGTAAAGCTTAACATATCCTCCACCAGCCGCGACATCTTCAGACTCTGACGGGAAATCACCTCCAGTGCCTCCCGATACTCAGCAGAGTTCCGTTCCTCCTCCAGCGTATACTCGCACTGAGCCCGGATAACACTCACCGGTGTTCGCAGCTCGTGAGAGGCGTCGGAGGTAAACTGCCTCTCCATCTCAAACGAACGATCAAGCCGGTCAACCATCTCATCAAAGGTATTGGCCAGTCGGTGCAATTCATCCTCTCCCGGTCCAATGTCAATTCGTTTTTTCAGATCCCGCCCTACATTGATTTCCGAAGCGGTTTCGGCAATCTGTTGGATTGGCCGCAGAACCCGACCAGCAATGAGGTAACCTCCCAGAATGGCCAGCACCAGAAGCAGCGGCATGGCGATCAGGGAAATTCCTGCCACGGCCGACAGCTTGTCATCCTCCTGCCTCTGAGAAACCACACCGCGCAGCCAGAGCCCCTCCAACCCCTCGCCGGTAAGCTTCCGGTCAAATACAAAATAGGCTTCCCCTTTTTCCGAAACCGTCTGTAATACGCCGTCCTTCAGAAAAACCGTTGAGGGAAGGGCTGATGCGGGATTTTCTCCGTACAAAAGCCGTCCGTCATTTGTATAAAGAGCCGTGGTAATGCCGTTGACCTCATCCAGAAAGTCATCATCAATCTCTAAAAATCCGTTCTGATAACGAATATAGAGATCTTGGTCGAGATCGTCCATCACCTTGTCAATCGAGGGAAAGTATTCCACCTCATCCACATTATCCTCTACCAGCCGGATCAGATTGTCTTTTACCATCCGACGCATCACCTGGCCGCCCACCGACAGAAGCACAGCAAAGGTCAAAAGAGCCATCAGTACCAACACTACCGAAAACCACAGGGTGATCTTGGTGCGGATCGACATGCTTTTCCTCATATACTCTCCCGCAGCACATAGCCGCTGCCCCGCACCGTGTGGATCAGTTTGTTGTCATAGCCGTCATCGATCTTTTTCCGCAGATAACGGATATACACATCCACCACATTGGTTCCCCCTTCGTATTCGAAATTCCAGATGTGGTTTTCGATCTTCTCCCGGGAGAGCACAATACCCTTGTTGTGCATCAGGTATTCCAGCAGAGCATATTCCTTAGCGGACAGCACAATGGCATGTCCGCCCCGCTGCACCGTATGGGCAGCAAGATCCATGGTCAGATCTGCTACCGAAAGACGGTTATCCATAAGACCAAAGCTGCGTCGGGTCATGGCACGCAGACGGGCAGTCAGCTCCTCAAAGGAAAAAGGCTTGACCAAATAGTCGTTGGCTCCCCCATCCAGTCCCCTGACCCGGTCGGCCACCGAATCCCGTGCGGTGAGAAAGAGAACCGGAAAGTTCTTCCCCGCTTCCCGCAGACGGGCAAGCACTTCAAACCCGTCTGTTTTCGGCATCATCACATCCAAGATCACCGCATCGTAATCGGCCGCTAAAAGAAAATCCAGCGCTTCCCTGCCATCATAACAGCTGTCCACACTGTAACCGTCTGAAGAAAGCTTTTTGGTAATAATGTGGTTGAGATCCCGTTCATCCTCTGCCAGCAAAATACGCATGATGTACACCTCCCTTATATCAGTTTACTTGCTCTCAATTAAAAACAGATTAAAAAGTTTATTTTCTATTATACCATAAAAAAATTAAAAAGCCACCTCCGAATACCCGGAAAGTGGCTTTTTGTTTTGCTTTTTGAAAAAATCAGGCGTTGTTTTTCCGCTCCGGTCTTCGGTTTCCTTTGGGAAAGGACGAAAAGGAATCCGGCTGACGCTTGAAGAACTGGTAATAGCCGCACTTGATCATGCCGTTGTAGAGCTTGCGAACCTTGTCGGCCCGCCGGCCATAGAGGCGCTCAAAGCCCTCGTGGGAGGTGAGCACATAGATCTGCCAGGAATCGAGGGTAGCAAAATGCTTTCCCATCTCCCGGTAGAGCCGTTCGGTCTCCTCCATGGTGAAGAGCCGCTCCCCGTAGGGAGGATTGCAGACAATCGTTCCCCGCCTACCGCCGGTTTTGATCTCCAGGGCGTTCCGGTGAAAGGCCTTTACCCAGCGGGATACCCCTGCCCGGGTGCAGTTGTCCCGGGCGATGGCCACCGATTCGGGATCGATGTCCGAGGCATAGGCCTCAAAGGCAGTCTCTTTTACCGAATCGGCCGCCTCCTCCCGGGCGCAAAGCCAGGCCTCACGGGGAATCTGCGGAAAGGTCTCGGCCAGAAAGGAACGGCGGGAACCGGGGGCAATGTTTGCCATCTGCATGGCCGCCTCGATGGGAATGGTGCCGCTGCCGCACATGGGATCCCAGAAGAGCACGTCCTCCCGGGGACGGGCGATCTTCACCAGAGCCGCTGCCAGCGTCTCCCGCAAAGGGGCCTGATTGGCCGCCGGACGGTAACCGCGCTTGTGCAGCGCCGTTCCGGACAGATCGATGAGCAGCATGGCGGAATCGTTCAGAAGGAAGAACTCCACCGGATAGGTCACGCCGGTCTCGGCAAACCAGCCGATGCCGTATTTCCCTTTCAGCCGCTCCACAATCGCCTTTTTCACAATCGACTGGCAGTCGGGGATTGAAAAGAGCTTGCTCTTCACGGCATGTCCCTTCACCGGAAAGGCATCCTCCCGGCCGATCCACTCCTCCCAGGGAAGGCGTTTGGTACCCTCAAACAGGGCATCAAAGCTGTCAGCAGGAAACTCCCCCAGCATGACGAAGAGCCGCTCCGCCGTGCGAAGCCAGAGATTGGCGCGGGCGGCGGCCTCAATCGGCCCCCGAAAAATCACTCGCCCGTCTATGGTGTTCACCCGCCGGTAGCCCAGCGCGTCGATCTCCTCCCCGAGAAACTTTTCAAGCCCGAACAAGCAGGTTGCCACATAGGTATATTCCATCACGATCTCATCCGTTTTCTTTTTTATTCCTGACAAAGGGGGCGGCAATCCCGCCCCCGCCGCATTGATTGTACCCGATTTTTTCCGCCTTGTCAAGATATTTGACAAGGCACGTTGTCAAGTAGATTGACAACTCGATGTGTCAAGTGATTTGACAAGACAAGGAATCAAGAATACATCAAGTAGTCAAGGACACTTGAAAAAGTCAAGTCGTGGGGGTCTTATCCGCAGAGGGAGCTCCGCTGGTACCCGGCGTGGAATCGCTCGAGGGAGCGCCCTTAAAGCCGTAGACAAATCCGTTCATCTTGGCGGAGGACACATCCCCGCCGATAATCTTGCCCCGGTAGACCAAAAGATTGGCGTAAACCGTCTCTTCCCCTTCAAAATTGGTGATGACATAGCGGTAGTGCTCCACCGTTTTTCTCTTATAGCGGGAGAGGTCGAGGCCCTGGGATTTCTGAAGATCGTTGTAATTGACAAAAATGCTGTCAAACTCCGCCGGGATTGTCACCTCCTCGGAAAGCACCGGTTCGGCCTGTACCGTCCAGCTGAACTGGGACAGAAAGCCCACCCGATCCTCGTTGGTACGGATGTTGATGTAGTTCACGTCCTTGCCGGTGGGAAGCGCGCTGCTGTCGTAGGTCGGCACAAAAATGACCAACATAACCAATACCACCAGCGCCAACGAGAGCACCGCAAAGAATTTCAGGGTCGAGCCCTTCACCGAGTAAATAAACATAAGCGCTCCTTTTCGGCGTCTTGCACGCCTGTTTTCATCGTCACTCCACCATATGCGCTTTTCTTTCCGATTATGCCCGCCCGCTGCCATAAGAATCAGTTCGCATCCCTCCCATGCCGAAAAATTTTTTCGCCTCTTCCAGCAGCGGAAATTTTCCCACTGCCGGAAGAATCAATCCGGCCTCTGCACTTTTTCCCGCGCCGTTATGAAATGTCACGCCCGGACTCGTCACAGCATCCTTCCATTTTTGTTCGTCAAAAGCTCCGCGTTATTCCCGAAGAAGGCGCTACCCGCCTCTTCATCTCCCTGTAAATGATACATAAACCACGCGGTCATATACCCGTCGGCCGAACGGAGAATATCGCCGTGATCCTTGCCGACCTGCCTTGCCATAACCTTGCAGACCGAATCGTCAATCGCATCATAATTTTCTTTCATTGCCCAAAGCGGTGAAATGCCCTGCCCCTTCGTTTCGGTGATATCTTCGGCAGTTCCCGCATCGGCCGCACCCGTACCTGCGACTAAGAAGAAGGGAATATTTATAAGAGAGGTATCATATCGCCATTCCTTGCCGAGCACATCGTCCTGCCCCCAATACGGGGAGGTCGTACTGGCCGCATAGATCGCCTTGTAGAGACTGTCATCAAAACCGATAAAAAACGCCCTCATTTCGGTCGAAATGAGGGCGTTTGCGATATGACAGCGAGATTGTGAAGAAATACTTGTTCGAATTTTTTCGGCCAGAATCGAAAAAAGTTTTGATATCCGGCAAAAAGGCTTGCCGGAGCGCTCCCGGTATTCTGCTATCGATCCGACTTTATTTCACATACGAGGCTACGATAAAGCCGTCGCGGTTGTTGCCCGAGATCTGGTAGACCGAGCTCTCCCGCACCTTCACCTCGGAGAGCGAGCCGCTCTGCACCGGCGAATAGTAGACGCTCCAGAGCTTGCCGCTGTCGTCCACCACCGGAAGGGGCTTATCGTAGCGGTAGTTCTTGAGAAGCTCGAGGTAGCCCGCAAGATCGAGGCGATTGCGGTACATATAGGTGGCGTGGGGGACGCCCACATAGCGGAAGACGCCGCTCTCCCCATTCATCACAAAGCCGTAGCTGTGGCAGTTGACCGCAAACCAATCGTAATACTCGGCCTTTTTGGAGGTGTGATCGATGGAGAAGGTTCCCTCCTCGGTATAGACATTGACCTCAACCAGAAGACCGGTCACCCGCTCGTCGGAGAGGGAGGCCGCATCGGCGGTCGAGTTGAGAAGCTGATAGGAGAAGCGCACCTGCAGATCCTTGTGGCCGGTTTTGGCTACAAAGTTGGCCATCATCAGATCAAACGCCCGGAAAGCATCGGTACGCATGAAGATCAGACGGGAACGGAGAAGATAGTTGCCGTTCTTGTTGGCATAGAGGGAGGTCCAACCCAGCTCTCCCAGCTCCGAAGCCGAAAGCCGATCCAGCTCGGTGGGGGTGCGGAGGGAGGCCACCTTGTAGCAGTAGGGACTTTCGCTGTTGACAAGAATGAGCGAGCCGGTATAGACATCCCCGCTGGAGACAGCCACCGATACATAGTGATCTCCGGTAGGGACAGTATTGTCTATTCCTCCAAGCGTGGTATCCACCGGCGGAATCTCCGAATCGGGTGTGCTTGTGTCGGCGGGGGTAGTGCTGTCCTCCCCGGAAGACGGCGTGGAGGGCGTGGTGCTTTTCGGGCTTGTCCGATCGCTGCTCGAAGAAATATTGGCTCCTGTACAGGCGGCCAACGCCAGACTCAGGGCAAGCATAACAAGCAGCATCCATAAAATCGACCGTTTGTTCATGATTTGGTATTCCTCTCTTTCCTTTTCAAGATGAGAATCATCGGGCGATGCCGCGCCCTTTCCCATCTACTGGTAAAAAGATGATATCACAAATATTCCTGTCATATGTAACCATCTATTGAATTCTTTTTGAACAAACATCCCCGTTTTGCGCAAAAAAAGAGGAGTTTCCTCCTCTTTTCGCACTTTCGCTCGACTTATCGGAAAAAGTTCCGCGCATTATTCTCTTCCCTCCTCCCCAAGCATGTGAGAAGGCCGTAAGGAGGCATTTTACGAAAGGTTTGCCCTCCCCGCATCTTCTCCCTCCTCCACCAAAATCACATTCGGAGAGAACTCGTTCTTC
>CAZGQH010000105.1:0-5939 GCA_964527575.1 uncultured Lachnospiraceae bacterium | reverse complement strand
GGGGGGGGGGGGGGGGGGGGGGGGGGGGGGGGGGGGGGGGGGGGGGGGGGGGGGCCCTTGTCTTCGGCATACTGGAGGTGCTCTTCGGCTTCTTCGCCTGGTCGGCGCTCTTTGACGGACTCGACAGTCTGGCGGAGGAAGGCGACCGGGGTGTCCGGGAGAAGCGCCGTCCGATTCTGGTTCTCACGCTGATCTTTACGGTGGTAAAGCCGCTCTTCTGCCTCCTGCCCGACCTGACGCTGCTCTCGGACGACCGTTACGGCGTAGTCACCGGGAACGGGATTCAGACTCTGCAGAACTACCGGACTGCCTTTACCTTTTTTGCGGCGCTGGCGGTTCTGATCTTCGGCATCGTGTGGTTGGTGATGACCTTTTCCTATTTCAGCCGGGTAAAAAGGGAGAAGAATTTTCTTGCCCGCGTGGATGCCCTGACCGCGGATTACTATCAAAAGACCAAGAAGGTTCTCTTCCGTTTTCTCTCCTCGCTGCTCAGTCTTCTCTTTGTCGCCGTCCTCTTCTCGCTGGAGCTGAAGGTGGAGGGCTACAGTCTGATCCCCCCCATGGTCAACGGCATTCTCTTTCTGATCTTCTTCCTTCTTATGAGGAAGGAATTCGGGAAAACCGCTAAAATCGGAATTGCGGGGTCGGCGGTATGGCTGGCCTTTTCGACAGTGGGCTGGTTCCTTGCCCTTCGCTTTGCAGGGGAGTATTATCTGGAGGATGTAGGCATCGGCTTCTCCGAGATCATCGCGCTTCAGATCGAGAACAATTTTTCGGTTCTCGGAGAGCTGGAGCTTGTGGCGCTGATGGTGCTTCTTGCCAGTATCGGCTTTGGCGTGATGATTTTCGCGCTCTATCGGTTGTTCGGCGAGGTTGTCGACCGCTATACCGGGGTTCCTGAGAGCACTCTTTCCGAAAAGGATCGGACCGAGGCTATCCGCCGTCTTGAAGAGAGTGAGGATTGTGCGATTAAGCAGGGGCTGAAGAAGCCGCTGCGCTGGCTGTTGGCCGTGGGACTTCTGAGCGCTCTGTCTTCCGCCCTCTTTCCCCTTTTACAGATCTACTTTTTCCCCTTCTTTACGATTGATCTGGCGATTCGGATTCTTTTTGTCGTCGCTTTTTCCCTCTATGTGTCGAAGCTGCGGGCTGCGGTGGAGGTCAAGGGCGGCATCGAAAAGGTCTGATTTCCCGTTTATTTTCTCAACTCTTATTAAAGGATATTTTTAAAATGAAAAGAACTGTTTCTATTCAGGATATTTCCTGCTTCGGCCGCTGCTCGCTCACGGTAGCACTTCCCACTCTTTCGGCGATGGGGATCGAGACCGCCATTCTTCCCACGGCGGTGCTCTCCACCCACACCGGTGGTTTCTCGGGCTTTACCTTCTGTGATCTCACCGACGAGATCACGCCCATCGCGGAACACTGGAAGCGGGAAGGGATTGTGTTTGATTCGATCAGCACCGGCTATCTCGGCTCCGACCGGCAGATCGGGCTGGTCTCTGACTTTTTCGATGACTTCGGAAAGGATGCGCTGATTTTTGTGGATCCGGTTATGGCCGATCACGGCAAGCTTTACACGGGCTTTGCGGCGGATTTTCCCGCCAAGATGGCGAAGCTCTGCAAAAGGGCGGATATTATCGTGCCTAACCTGACCGAGGCCGCCTTCCTTTTGGGCGAAGACTTTGTGGGTTCGGATTATGACGAGGCCTATGTTCACGGCCTGCTCCGGCGACTGACAGGCAAGCTCGGCTGCCCGAAGGCGGTTCTGACCGGCATCGTCTATGAGCCGACCCGGCAGGGTGCGGTGGCTTACGACGCCGAAACGGATAACTTTTTCGAATATTTTGGGGAAAATCTCCCGGTGGCCTTTCACGGTACCGGCGATGTCTTCTCTTCTTCGCTCTGCGGGGCTCTCACGCTCGGTGCCGATCTGACAAGTGCTTTGAAGGTGGCAGTGGACTTCACCATTACCGCCATCAAGAACACCATGGGCTGTGAGGACAAATACTGGTATGGCGTAAACTTTGAGACCGGGCTTGGCAGACTTGCCGAGGCGGCGGGGAAAATCGGCCGCTGAATTTTCTGCCGGCCGATCGGATTTTCTAAGAGAGGCTTCCTTAGAGTTGCCATTCGGGAAAAATCTGCTATAATGGAATGGGCGCCCTTTCGGGGGCGCTCAAATACACGAAAGGCTTGGTTCTATGGAACAGAAAAACAACAGGCGCTTGCGGCTTGCCTGCTATACGGCGTTTATTACCCAGGCGATCGTGATCAACCTGGCGCCCCTTTATTTTGTCATTTTCCGGACGGCCTACGGCATTTCCACGGCTCGGCTCTCCCTGCTCATTATGCTGAATTTTATGACGCAGCTGGTGACCGATCTTTTTTCCATACGTTTTTCCACCCGGATCGGTCTTAAGCGCTGCGCCGTGGCGGCTCATATCTTCTGTACATTGGGCCTTGCCGTACTGGCGGTTTTTCCCCGCTTCGGAAGTATGCCCTATCTCGCCATGGTAGGAGCGACCGTGATCTATTCGATCGGCGGCGGACTTCTCGAAACGGTCATCAATCCCATCTTTGCCACCCTGCCCAAAAAGACCGAAGGAACCGGTTTTGTCCTGATGCATGCCTTCTACTGCTGGGGGCAGATGGCGGTTGTGCTCCTGACTACAGTGGTGCTTCGCCTGATCGGCGAGGAATTCTGGTGGCTTACTACCCTTATTTGGGCGGTGGTTCCCTTTGTCAACACGCTGCTGCTCCTCTCGGTTAAAGTACGTGAGACCGACGAAAGCGGCAACCTGAAGGAGGAGGACAAAGAGACTGCCGACCGTGCCGAGGATAAGCGCCGCCATCGGGTGGCTACCCGGCGTCTTTTCCGGAACGGGGGTTATCTCCTCTGTCTGTTCATGATTCTGTTCGCCGGAGCGGCGGAAAGCGCCATGGCACAGTGGGCTTCTTACTTTGCCGAGATCGGTCTCGGCAAGGACAAAGTGGTGGGCGATCTTTTAGGCGCCTGTCTCTTCGCCTTTTTCATGGGGCTGGGGCGGACGCTGATGGGAGTTTTCGGGGCGAAGCTCGGCATTCGCCGGGCGCTCTTTATGGCCTCGGTCGGTGCGATCGTCTGTTATCTCGTGGCATCGCTCTCACCGATCCCCTTTCTGTCGCTGGTCTTCTGCGCCCTCACCGGCTTTGCGGTGTCGGTGATGTGGCCCAGCCTGCTCGATCTCTCCGCGCTCCATTATGGGGCAACGCCCCTGGTTTTCGGCTTCATGTCGCTTTTTGGGGACGGAGGTTGTACGATTGGCCCTTCGCTGGCGGGCAAGGTGGCCGATTTTGTGGAAAATTCCGCTTTTGGCGCCGATCTGGCCGAGAAGTTCTCGGTGACTGCCGAGCAGCTGGGTATCCGGGCGGGTCTCTTTGTCTCCTTTTTGTTTCCCCTCATTCTTCTGATTCTGATGGCTCTCTTCGTGCGGCGGAAAAGGCCGCCGGCATCGGAATTTATCGCGGAGGCGGACAACTGAGAAACACTCTTTTCAGAGGTAGAAATGGATATTCGGATCTTACATGAGGAAAAAGGCTTTCTCGTCTGTGAAAAGCCGGTGGGACTTCTGTCGGAGCGCTCCCCGGATGCCGGCAGGGGCGGGGAGGACAGTCTTCTGTCGCTTCTCTCGCGCCGCGCGCGGGAGCGGGGCGAGCCCGGGGAAATCTATCCTCTCCACCGGCTCGACCGGATGGTCGGGGGCGTGATGGTCTTTGCCAAAGACAAAAAGACCGCCGCGGAGCTCTCCCGCACCATTGCCGAGGGGAACATGAAAAAGACCTATCTCGCTGTCTGTCAGGGTGATGTATTGTCCGACCTCGGCCGGGAAGGGGAACTTTGCGATCTGCTCTTCAAGGACAGCGGAAAAAATAAGACCTTTGTGGTGGCGCGCATGCGAAAGGGCGTGAAGGAAGCAAAACTGGCCTATCGGGTTCTGGCGGTGACAGAACGGAAAGAAAGATCGGACCTGCTGCCGCCGGTTGACAAGATGTCAGATGCTTTGCTACCTTTGGTTGACAAGGCGGGCGCTCTGTTGTCTTCATTTGACAAGGTGTCGGGTCCTTTGCAACCATTGGTTGCTAAAGAGGGGGGCATGGGATTGAATCCGGTCAGCCTTCTGAAGGTGCGTCTGCTTACCGGGCGCACCCATCAGGTGCGGGTGCAGTTTTCCTCCCGGGGACACGCCTTGTTGGGGGACGGCAAGTACGGCAGCCGGGAAAAGGGCTGTGAAGTGGCGCTTTTTTCGGCGTCGCTCTCCTTTCCCCATCCGAAAAGCGGCCAGATGCTGACCTTTACGCTCCCGATTCCGGCGGGTTATCCCTGGGATCTGTTTGCGGGTCTGTCCTGCTCGCAGGAAAGCGAGGATTCTTTATGAGATGCTGTATTTTCGGCGGCGGCGACTATCGGGGCGAGTTCTCCGACCGGCTGGGCGAAGCCTTCCTCGTCGCAGCCGATGCCGGCTACCGCTATATGGAGGCCTATGGCCTGACACCTCATCTGATCGTGGGGGATTTTGATTCGCTGGGTGCTCCGCCCGACCGAGAAAACGTGCTCTGTCATCCGGTGATGAAGGACGACACCGATATGGCGCTGGCTGTGGAGGAGGCGATTGCCCGGGGCTGTGACGAATTCTTCCTCTTCGGGGGGATGGGCGGCCGACCCGACCACACGCTAGCCAATCTGTCGCTCCTCTACTCGCTGACAAAGCGCGGCTTTCCTTCCTTTTTAGTGGGGAGCGAAGGGGTGTTTACGGTTCTTGCCGGCGGAAAGCTCTCCTTTGCTCCCTCCTGTCACGGAATCCTCTCGGTTTTTCCGGTGGGAGAGACGGCAAAGGGGGTTACACTGACGAATCTGCTCTATCCTTTGTCGGGTTACACGCTGAAAAAGGAGCGGGCGTTGGGGGTCAGCAACGAATTTATCGGAAAAGCGGCGGAGGTGTCGGTGGAGGACGGGGCGCTCTTCGTCTTCTGGCAGGAGCTTTCGAATCCGCTCCCCCTTTTTTCCTCGGAAATTGGATGAAAAGGCGCTTGTGCTGCCCTATATTCTTTGTAAAAGAAAGGATTTTTGAAAATGAAACCGATAAAAGGCATTATTTTTGATCTGGACGGCACGCTTCTTCTTTCGATGCACGTCTGGGATACGGTGGGTTCCTCCTATCTCCGAAGGCAGGGGGTCATCCCCGAGCCCGGCACCGATGAGCTGATCAAGAATCAGACGGTAGAGGAGGTCAGCGAATACTTCCGGGAGCACTATGGTCTTACGAAAAGCGCAGAGGAGATCTCTGCCGATGTGAACGAGGCTCTGAAAAAGGAATATTTCGAAATTCTGCAGCCCAAGGCCGGGGTACTCGACTTTCTGCGGGGCTTTCGGGCAGCCGGGGTGAAGATGTGTCTTGCCACCGCCACCGACCGCTATTTAGTGGAGCCGGCGATCAAGCGCTGTGGCATTTACGAATACATGGATGCGATTTTCACCTGCACCGAGGTGGGAAAAGGGAAGGATCATCCCGATATCTATCGGCAGGCGGCCGCTGCCCTCGGACTTCCGAAGGAAGAAATCGCCGTTTTCGAGGACGCGCCCTATGCGGCCAGGACCGCCAAGGCCGAAGGCTTTTTCTTAGTGGGCATCTACGACGAGTCCTATCGGGATAAGCAGGACTTTATGAAGTCGCTGGCCGATCTCTACCTTCCCGATTACACATCCTGCGACCCGGTGAAGCTGCTTCTGGGGAATGGCTGATAAAAGAACCGAATCCGAAACGGACGGTATCGTCTATTTCAGATTCGGTATTTTTTTAAAATACAGGAGTTTAATAGTTGATTTTTTGATCTTTTGTACAAATACAGAGCAATAAGATTGTATAGTATTCCGAGATTGACAAAAAGTAAGCGGTATGCTA
>CAZGQH010000104.1:0-5951 GCA_964527575.1 uncultured Lachnospiraceae bacterium | reverse complement strand
CACTCCCCGGCCCCTTTCCGTAAAAGGCGGGCCGGTCTCCCTGGCTCTCGGCAATTTCGACGGCCTGCATCTTGCCCATAAAGCCCTTCTCGACACGGCAAACACAGGCGAATACCCTCTGGCCGTCTTCACCTTCCGTGAGGCGGCAAACCCCTATCTGACCTCACCGGAGGAGAGGCTCGCGCTTCTCGAAGCCGCCGGCGTAAAAACCGTCTTCTGGGCCGGCTTTGAAGGCTTTCGCTCTCTCTCCTGCGAGGAATTTGTGCGCTATCTCAAAGAGGAGCTTGCCTGTCGGCAGGTGGCCTGCGGCTTCAACTTTCGCTTCGGCCGGGGAGCTCTGGGAGATGCCTCCGTGCTGAAAAATCTTGCCGATGCGGCCGGCATTACCTGCAAAATCCTGCCCGAACAAAGATTTGAGGGCAAGACGATCAGCTCCACCGCTATCCGCGGCCTCCTTCGCGAAGGCGAGGTGACCCGCGCGGCCAGGCTGCTGGGACGACCCTTCTCCCTCTCCGGAACGGTAACCCAAGGCTTCGCGGTAGGAGGAAGCCACCTGAATACCCCCACCGTCAATCTGCCGGTGCCCGAGGGACTTGTCCCCTTGCGGAAGGGGGTCTATGTCACCCATACCTCCCTTGCGGGAGAGGTCTTCCCCTCGGTGACCAACTGGGGCTGCCGCCCCACCTTTGACCGACAGGATGTGACCTGCGAGACCTATTTACTCGGCGTCGACCGCAACCTCTACGGCCAGAAGATCACCGTCTTTTTCGATAAATTCCTCCGCCCCGAGAAGAAATTTCCCACCGAAGAAGCGCTGAAGGCGGCCATCGCCGCCGACATCGCCGCCGCGGCTGCCTGCCACCGTCAGAACTGACCCCTTCCAAGAGGATGTTATGAAAAAAACAATCACCCTTCCCCAACAGAATCAGATGACCGGTTCACCACGGTCCCGGCGGGCAAAGACAGCCGCATTCCGGTCGGCTTTGATGTCGGTTATTCTGCTTGCCGCGCTGCTTTTCTCGGCATTTCCTTCAATCCCAGCCCATGCCGCGGTGAAACCCTCCGATGACGATGTGGAATCCCTGCTTCTCTACAGCTTCCACGCCGGCAGCGTTCTCTACGAGAAAAACAGCGGGGAAAAGCGCGCACCGGCCTCCACGGCGAAGATGATGACCGCCCTCTTGGCGCTGGAACAGTATCCCGACCTTTCGGAACAGGTGACCCTCACCGAAGGGCTGGTAGCGGGCAATCCGTCGAACGACTACGGCTTTATCGCAGGCAATTCCCTGCCGATCCGCGACCTTCTGGCCGCCCTTGTTCTCGCAAACGCCAACAGCGCCGCCAATATTCTGGCGAGACTTGTTTCCGGGAGCGAGGCGGCCTTCACCGACAGAATGAACGAAAAGGCAGCCTCCCTCGGCATGACCGATACCGTCTATCAAAATCCCACCGGTCTTGACGCAGAGGGAGCGGTCACCACCGCCCGGGACTGCCTTGCCCTTTCCAAAGAGCTCTACCGGAAAGCGGACTACATGTCCCTTGCCTCCCGGGCCTTTTATACCCTGACCAACGACTACACCCTTTATACCCGCAACAACCTTTTGGGAAAATGGTATTCCCTCGACTACTTCTATTCCCGCGCCACCGGCATGAACGCCGGCAGCACCGAGGCGGCAGGCGAGACACTGATAGCCACCTCGAAGGAGCCGGACGGCAACGAATATCTCTGCATCATCCTGGGCGGAAAAATTATGCCCGACAAAAAGAACTCCGCCTACACCACCGCCACCGCCTTTCTGAAATGGGGCGGCACCGGTTTTCGCGATTTAAAGGTTCTCTCCAAAGCCATGCTGGTCACCACACTGCCGGTAAAGGGCGGGGACGGCCTCGGAGAGGTGCCGGTCTTTCCCGAAAAAGACCTCTCCCTCTACCTCGCCGACAGTGTGACGGAAGAGGATCTCTCCTATACCCACACCATCACGAAGACTAATCTGACTGCTCCCTTGGAAAAGGGTCTTGCGGTGGGAGAGATTGTCGTCTATGTGAGAGGACAGGAGGTCACCCGCTGCCCCCTTGTCACCGGGGCGGACGTGACGCGAAGCCAAAGCGCCCTCTTCCGGGATTTTCTCGGACGCATTTTCCGCAATCCCTTCGTCATTGTACTGCTGATCCTCCTCTTCCTCTTCCTTCTCCGCCAGCTTCTGGTCATCGATCACCGAAGACGAAAGAAAAAGAGAAAAGAGGCCGCCCGACAGGCGCTCCTGAGCGCCGATTCGGACGACGGCATAGAGGAGCAGGAGCTGCTCCGAAAATAAAAAAGGCCGGAAGGCTTCCTGTTATCGGGAAACCTTCTGCAAAAAAACTCCGATAAGGGTGTATTTCATTGAAAAACCTGTAACAATCGCATATAAACTTTAAGCACATCCGAAACGGTATACACGGAATGAAAGACAACCGATTCAATTTTGTCAGGCAGAGAGGATTGTAGAATGGAAAGAAAAGGTAAATATTTTGAAAGCGAACTGCCGGAGAACTATCGCATCGTTAAGACGATTGACGCGAAAAACAAAAAGGTTGGCATAGCTTTAAACCTTATTGCGCTTATCCCTGTTGCAGTAAGTCTTATTATAGTGTACTTTGCAATAGGCAAGCCGACGCTTATTATGGATAACGTAGATCTTGGGGAATATCTACTATGCCTTTTGGTGTTTTTAACAAGTCTGATCGCTTACATAATTCTGCATGAACTTGTGCACGGTGCAGTTTATAAATTTTTTACACGGGAAAAACTTACTTTCGGACTGACTTTGACGGTGGCTTTTTGCGGTGTTCCCACTATCTATGTCTACCGTAAACCCGCGCTCGCCGCAGTACTTGCGCCGTTCGTTTTATTCCTGCCAATATTTTTAACGCTTTGCTTTGTTCTTCCCACCCCACTTATGAAAATGCTTGCTGCCTTTATGTTGGGTATGCATATCGGCGGTTGTTCGGGTGATTTGTGGGTGAGCGGGCTTTTGCTGTTTAAACTTCGCGACAACGCGACACTTATTAATGACACCGGTCCTAAACAGACTTTCTGCGTACCCTATAGAGCAGAAAACGCCGCAGAGCCCCCCGTTACCGATTAATCGGACGCCTTTATATCCTATCATCGGTACGTTTTTTCCCAACACAGAAAGGCTGCCGCAGGTTCGTTCTCCCGAACCTACGGCAGCCTCTTATCTTTATATCCGCTATCCGAAAACTCACTCGATGGTCAGTATATCAAAGTCCTGATATTTTCCTTTGAAAACCACATCAAGGGCTTCGGCGCGTTCTGACATATAAAAAGCATACTCCCGCGCCAGATAGTAAGCGATGATATCGTTGTAATTCTGGTCCACATAGCTGTCGCTGATCTCGGTGCGCCGCAGCAGCATCAGGCAGGGATAGCCCTCCGAGGTGTAGGTCTCCACCACCTCGCTGACCTCACCGATCTTCAGTTCCTTCACCGTTTTCTCGAAATCCTCCGAGTAGATGGTGGTCGTGAAGCAGCCGTCGGTGGCATAGACATATTCGGTGCCGTAAAGCTCATAAAGCTTTTCGGTGGCATCCCGCAGAGAACTGCCGCCCAGCACCTTCTCCCGCGCCTCCTCCATGCCATTCCGGCGAGCCTCCCGGTTCACGCTGTCCACTGTGAGGATCACATATTCGGCGGCAAACCACTCGCTCTCCGCGAGGTCGGCATCGATGGTATCATTGTCACTGGCAAAGCGGGAATCGGTGGAAGTCAGGTAGTCATAGACCAGATCGTCGTAACGATCTAACTCCACAAGCTCCTCCAGCACTTCGTCCGTGGCATTCATGCTTTTCAGCATCTCTTCATAATCGGAGGCAGAGCGGTAATACTTCATCTGTTCCTGGATGGCCTTCTTCGCTGTCGAGTCGAGCTTGATTCCCAGCTCGGAAGCCACCTCGCGCACCACAAAGGCGTTCTTCAGATCGGTAAGCACGAAGGATCGGATCTCCTCCCGCACCGCCTCGTCGGCCAGCTCCTCCTCACTATAGGAAGCCATATAAGTCTTGACGAAGCTTCGCAGCATGTCATAAGACACCTCCTGCTTCCCCAGGGTCAGCACCGTGGGACTTTTGCAGGAAGTGAGCAGAAAAAGGGTAGACAGAAGGAGCAGAAGTGCCAGAAGAAGCGAAACTGTTTTTTTGCGATTCATAGAGTGGATTTCCTTTCATCGGGAATCGGGAAAAGGGATGGCTGCAGAGAGAGAGAGAGACCGAATCGGCATCGGCTCTCCCCTCTCTCTGCTTGTCGGTCAGGCCTCCCGGTCGTTATAGGAGAAGGATTCGCCGTCGCAGAGCTTCTTGGTGTCGCTGATCAGTTTGTCCAGTCTGCCTAAGAGAACATAGAAGCTGCCGCTTTCCCCGGAGGAGACGCCCTTGTCATCGACCATTTCCACCGTCATCATCGCCCGGCCGTTGGTATAGCGATAGAAGCGCAGAACCCGGGTAACGCTTGGCAGTACACGCTCTACCTTAGAGGTATTATTGCCGGCTTCATCCTTTTTATAAACGGTAATCGAAGGCGTGGTGATGCGGATCTCCAGATAGGGATCCTCTGTCATCAGCGCCTCCTTGTCCAGATCCTCCGGCACTTCCTGCCGCAGAATGGTGGTATAGAGCTCCGTAAAGAGAACGCGGTAGAGGGGCAGACTCACCTTTTCCCCCAGATTCTTCGCATATACCTCTTTGAGGATATACTCGCTGTCGACCGTCGATTCAAAGGTTTCGTGATAGGGGACCCCGTCGATTTTGCCGCTCAGCGTCAGTTCCTTGCAGTAGCCGATCGACATGCGGAGAATATAGGAGTCCACAAAATCGAGGGTGCTCCATTCCAGAAAATCCACCGTGGTGGGCTCCACACGAACGATGGTGCTGAAGCTCAGGGAATAGGCGTAATAATAGCCGTCGGGACGAAGGTCAGAGAAATAGACCTCGCTGACCACATGCTCCTCTGCTTCGGCGTACATGGCGGTATACATCAGAAAGTATTTGATGTGATCGGGATCCAGCCCGTATTTGGCCAGGGTCTCATCCTCAAAGGAATAGAAGGAGTATTCCTCCCCGTCCTCATCGGTGCCGGTCACAAGCTTGGTGGCATACTCCACCGTCTCCACCCCGGAAAAACTCTCAAATTTTTTGATGCTGGTTTCAAAACGGGAGGAGGAGAAATAACCCTCCGGCGACACCGAGCGGTATAGGCTGGAGCCGGCAAAGATCGACGCGGTCGAGTTCATCCCCTCCACCGGAAGAAAGGAGACATTGATCCGATCGTCGGTGGAATAGAGGATAAAGGAAGAAAACGAGCTGGCAATGGGATAGGTCATCAGCGAATCGATCATGCCCGCCGGAGAGGCCAGCAGCGTCCTTTCGTAATAGGAGGAGGTGGAGGTGCCTAAGAGATAGACCGCATCCCGCACCGACTCCACGCCGTTCTCATCCTTTACGCTGTCCGCCACCCGCACATAGTAGCCGGTACCGCTGGGATTTTTATTGCCCACGTAGATCTTGTGAATTGTGCCGTCGTTCTTCTCCAAAAGGATATAGGTGGCTTCCTCATCCGAGGCATAATCAAGACCGTAAGGAGAGAAGTCGCTGCAATGGTCCTCCAGACGGGAGGAGAAGGTGGGCGTTCCCGCCGCCACGGCGAGATAGGTCAGCATGGCTTCGTTCAGGCTGGCGTAATCGTATTCGAGGAGATACCCGTAGGATTCTTTTTTCTCGGAGTCATAGGCAAAACCGATGCCCCAGTCCACATAGACCTCACCGAGAGCCCGGTTGGCCGGATTGTGGATCTTCACGGTTTTGATGTCCTTCCGATCGGTCTGCGGATAGAGGAGAACCGAGCTGCCGAAGGCAGCCTCTCCCGGCATCAGCTCAATGTTGACGGGGGTGGTGTC
>CAZGQH010000103.1:0-5984 GCA_964527575.1 uncultured Lachnospiraceae bacterium | reverse complement strand
GATTGTCTCCGGAAAACAGTATGGTACATATCTTCTATACGAAAAACGCCAATACGGTTAAGATGGAGCTGTTCAAGGCTTGCTTTGATAAGAAGACAGAGGTGATTACGGGCGAGGATTTGCTCGATAAGATTGAATGTTGACTGACTTTGTGCTATACTTTAGCGAAGGCAAACTGACAACCCGGGATTTATGGAGATAATTTAATGTTGAAAAAATACAGACTGAGTTTTGAGGTTGGGGGACTGCTGATATTCATCCTTGTTATGATACCTAATTTTATTTGGTTTATCATTCCGGCCCCAAACGACATATTGAGGGCAAATTCAATCACGGAAACGACGGATATAATAGCTTCTGTATGTCAGGTATTGATGATTGCTGCCCTATGTTTTTGCAGAAACAGCAAAAGTAAAAAACTGAGATTAACTCCCTATATTATAAGCATGGCAGCTTGTTGTATTTTGTATTATATAAGCTGGATCGTCTATTATGCCGGCATAGTAAATGCGGCTGTTGTTTTAGGATTGACTATTCCACCGTGTTTGGTATTCTTGTTTTTTGCGATTGACAGAAAGAACGGAATAGCGATTGTTCCGACTTTGATTTTTACAGTTTGTCATTTCGTATATGGAGTAGTCAATTTTATAATATGACAACCGCAGTTTATGGGAAGCTGCAATCTATGGTGAAGTGGGAAGATATCCATTTTTCACGAAAGCGAAAATCAGGGCGTTTTTTCATGAAAAAGCCGCCCTGATATTTTTTTATTCCCGCTTGACTCAAGGGGATATGTCCCGACTTGGCAGAAACGGTTTGCAAGTCGGCAGTATTATAAAAGAGCGGCTTGGTTTGATCCGGAGTCGCTTGTTTTTATAACAGAAAGAAGGATTCTCTCGCGAAAAAGTACAATAATCTTGACAGAATGAGGAAGCTTTGTTATACTTGAAACAGATATATGCAGGTACTTGGCTCTATTGTTATTTTCATAGACATGGGAAGAAAGGAATTTAATATTGAAGAGTAAAAGGATTCTTTATGGCGTGATTGTTTTGTGTGTGAAGTAAATTTATATCCGGAGAGTTTTTTTATGAAAAAATGGTATGAAGAAGAATATGAATTTGAGATTGAGGCGACCGGCTACCTTCGCGGAGAGAAGACGGAAGGCTACTGTCGGAATGGGGAGGAGGTCGGAGATTCTTATACCTGCACCTACGGTTGTCCGGTGAATGCGGAGGGGCAGGGCATCTGTTCCAAAATGATGACGGTGCTTTTCCCGCTGATGGAGGCGGTCCGAAGCGGAGGCGATCTGCGCAATGTCGGCGGGGACGGTCCTTACAGTAAAACAATCGTCTGTCCGGACGGGTGCGTGATCTTCCGGCTGAAAGCGAAAAAATTGGATGGCGAAAACTTTTATCGGGGGAATTTTCTTGATGTACCCTGAGCGGATTTTCTGAATGGACGCTAAATTTACTATGCGAATGGAGTAAACGATGAAACTTCTTTTTAAGCAGCGGTTCTTTTCCTGGTTTGACAGCTATGATATTTTCGACGAAGATGGGCGGATCGTTTATACGGTGAAAGGGCAGCTCTCCTGGGGGCATTGTCTGCATATTCACGATGCGTTCGGTCAGTATGTTGGGACAGTCAAGGAGAGAGTTCTTACCTTTCTTCCGCGCTTTGAATGCTATATCGGCAATGTCTATGTGGGCTCGGTCTGCAAAAAATTTACTTTTTTTCGGCCGAAATTTGTTTTGGACTGCAACGGCTGGGATATGGAGGGCAATTTTCTGGAGTGGGATTATCGAATCGTGGATGCCGGCGGCAGCTATATTGCCAGCATTGGCAAGGAGCTTTTTAACTTTACCGACACCTATTCGCTTACCATTGCCGATCCGAACAATGCGCTCCTTGTTTTGATGCTCGCTCTGGCAATCGATGCGGAGAAGTGCTCGCGAAACTGAAGCTATTATCGGAGAGACGGTACCGTCATCATAAAGAAATCTAAACAAAGAAGGGAAATAACGATGAAACTTTCAAAGCTATCGGTTGGCCTTCGTTTTGCAGCCGCTGCTCTTTGGGATCTGGCGCTTTGGATCGCGTCGCTCTGTCTTATCCAGATTCTCTCAAAAAACGCCATCAATCGGCTGTTCTATGCCGGTCTTGCCGCAATGGTGCTTCTTGCTGCGACGATCATTGCCAATTTTATAGCCGCTGCACTGTATAAAAAGAAAAAACAGAGTGCTTCTGTGGCCGAGGTACAGGTACAGCTGCTGCAGCGAAAAAATAAGGCACAGAGTTCTCTTTCGACCGTTGTCAGGCGGATTCACCGACTGCGCCACTTTCGTCTTTTCTATCTGGTATGGCTCTTTTTCCTGATGACGGTATCCATGGGAGGAATTGTCGTAAAAATGGCAGGAAGCTACAGTACGACGATCGTGGTGCTGCTTGCGGTCTGGCCGTTTTACAGCGTTTTCCGGCAGTTGCCTCCACGCATGGTCAGACCGGATTTTTCCGAATATTCTGATCCGGAAGAGTATCCTCTCCTGCACCAAATGGCCTATGAGGCTGCTCAGACCTTGGGAATATCGGGGAAGGAGATCCGCATTTTTATCACCGGCGACTGCAATGCCGGAATTGCCAAAATCGGTGAGAGCTATTCGCTCCAGCTGGGTGCGATCCTTTTGAATCTTCTGAGTGAGGAAGAGTTAAAACAGGTACTTATCCATGAATTTGCGCATATGACCCCGGACTGCGTTCCGTCCGAAAAGGAGAAGAGGCTGGCGGATTTTATTGGTCAGGATTCCTCCCAATGGCGTATTTTCTATTCCTTTGTCAACCTTCTTTATCTTTTTGAATTTTTCTTATATCAGGTAACGGCTTCGCGGGAGATTGAACGGCTGGCCGATACCGCGATTCTTCGGCATGGAAAACCCGCTGTTGCTGCCTCTGCTTTGATGAAGATCGATTTTTATGAGCGTTTTTTCTCTTACGAAACCGATGATTTCCTTTTCTATGAGACCGAAGAGGTGCGTGAGGATCTTTTGTCGCTGTTTTGCAAACAATTTCAGAGCAAACTCGCGGAAAAAGAAGCAGTATGGCGCCATCTTGCTGCGGTTGAAATTGAACCCCGTTCGGCATCTCATCCCATTCTGCGTGCCCGTATGGAGGCGCTTGGCATTTCGGATCCTGTTTTGATTGATCGGGACAGCACTTCTTCTGATGCCTATAGGGAAGAGACGGCAAGTATTTTGAAGGCGGCGGATGAAAAGATAGTCTCTCTGAACCGCGATGACTATACGGAGTCCCGGAAAACAAACTATCTCGAGCCTCTTGAAAAGATAAAAAAGTGGGAAGAGAGCGGAGAAGAGGCCTCCTATGAAGAATACCGGCCGCTTTTGGATGCCATGATGGTGACCGCCCAGCAGAAAAGGGCAGAAGACTTTTGTAAAACCATTATCAATAAATGCGACAATCGGTACGCCACCGCTCACGCTCATTATATCTTGGGAAAAATTTTGGTCGGTCGTTATGATCCGGCTGGTATAGAGCACCTCTATCGCGCCATCGAAATCAATTACAACTATCTGGATGAGTGCCTGGAGCTGATCGGAAGGGTCTGCTGCACGCTGGGGCTTGCGGAGGAACTGGAAAAATACCGGGCTTTTGCCCTGAGTAAGGCACAGGAGCAGAAGGACAAATATGATCCGTGCAGCGAACTGAAGGCCTCCGATCATTTGGTATCGGAGACTATGCCGCAGGAGATGAAAAACGAACTTTTGGAGCGGATTCTTGCGATAGGAGAGGGATGCATCGATAAGATTTTTCTTGTTCGTAAAATTATCTGTGATGATTTTTTCTCCAGTGTCTTTGTGATCTCGTTTGGTGCGGATACCGAAGCGGAGAAGATCGGTGAAATCATGGATGGGATTTTTGAGTATCTCGATACTCATCCAATAGATTGGCATTTTTCACTGTTCCGATACGACAGAGAGACGGCGGACGCGGTCAAAAAGGTGAAGGATGCTCTGGTTTTTGATGACTACGTCTCCAAATAATCGGTCACATTTTCCAATAAAACAGGCTATAAGGCGCCATAAGATAGCTGTCTTTCAGCGGGATTCTTTCGCCGGTGAAGAGATCGCAGGCTTCAGTGGCAGACAGGTTTGAAAGGTTGGCGCGGTACTCGGAGGCGTCGGCGTTGATGCCGATAAGGATTCTTTCCTCTTCCAGGCTTCTTTGAAAGATAAACTGCCGATTGGTGAGGAGGATGCTCCGATAGTCGCCGTAAAGGAGCACTTTATGCTCTTTGTGAAGAACTGCCATGCGGGCAATTTGCTCGGTGAGGTTATTCCATGTCGGCTGTTCGATGGCGGGTCGGAGTTTCTCATCGCTTCCGTTTTCCTTTTGTCCGGTAAGTCCCCATTCGCTGCCGTAATAGAGGCAGGGGATTCCCGGCATGGCAAAGAGGAGTCCGTACAGAAGGGGGAGGTGTTTCGGCTCCCGCAGCATACTGGCGATTCGAGTCACATCGTGATTGTCGGCGAAGGCGAGAAGGTGCAGCCCCGGATAGAGCGCCCAGCTTTCCCCTCCGAACTGCCGGTTGAGGGAGTGGGCGATTTCGAAGAGGTTTTGGTCGTTGAAGCTGGAATAAAGTCCCTTATAGCATTCGTAGTTAGTAACGCTGTGGAGCATGTCATTTCCGATCAGGCGGCGGTAATCGCCGAAGAGCACTTCGCCTACGAGAAAAAAGTCGGGCTTCAGAGAATCGGTGAACTGCCGTAGTTTCTTGATAAAATCGGGATTCAGGCTGTAGGCCACGTCGAGGCGGAGGCCGTCGATATCAAAATTCTCCACCCAGAAGCGAATCGAAGAAAAGAGATAGTCGACGACTTCCGGGTTGTCGAGGCGCAGTTTGACCAGTTCATAGTGTCCCTCCCAGCCTTCATAGTAAAAGCCGTCCTGATAAGGCGAATTTCCGTTGAAATCGATATAAAACCAGTCCTTATAGCGGGAATTTTGACGGTTCTTCAGAACATCCTGAAAGCCGAAAAAGCCACGGCCCACATGATGGAAGACGCCGTCCAGCACAAGGCGGATGCCGTTCTCCTTAAAAAGGCGGCAGTTTTTCTGAAAATCTTCGTTGCTGCCAAGGCGGCAGTCGATTTTCTGAAAATCCCGGGTATCGTAGCCATGCCGATCGGAGTCAAAGACCGGTCCAAGGTAGAGGGCATTCACCCCCAGGCGCAGAAGATGGGGCAGCCAGCCGGCCAGCCGCTCGATACGGGGCAGGGTCTGCCCGTCGTTTTCCTGCGGGGCTCCGCAGAGTCCCAACGGATAAATCTGATAAAATACACTTTCTTCAGCCCACATGGTATATCGTTTCCTTTTCTGTTTTTTCTTTATTCGCCGAACCGCAGCAGCGTGAAATCGTTTTTGTGAAAGGCGAGTATCCCTTCACTTTGCATACGGCCAAGCTCTTTGGAGAGTGCACTGCGGTCGAGATTCAGATAGTCGGCCATCTCCTGACGGTTGAAGGGAAGCGTGATATGCTTGCTTTTCTGGCGCAGCGCCTCGGCGGAAAGATAGGATAGAATCCGCTGGCGGGCGCTTTTGGCGCCGGTACAAAGCATGCGTTCGGAGAGATGCAGATTCTTCTGTGCACAAAGGCGAAGAAGCTTGGCAAAAAAATCCGGGAAAGAGGCTGCTTCCTGAGAGATCGCACGGATGTCCACAAACAGGATGCGGGAGGTCTCGGCTGTCACGGCGTCTACCATCATGGGAGAGTCTGCGAGTGCGTACGCTTCGGCAAAGATTTCGCCGGGCTCTACACGGCCCAGGATGTTTTTATTTCCTGTAAAGTCTGTGCTTTCAACATGGATTCTGCCCGAGAGAAGGATGCCGATGGAACCGGTGATTTCACCACGACGGTAGACCGTCTGATTTTTCTCATAGTTTTTCTCCCACAGGAGGTTTTGGGCTCT
>CAZGQH010000102.1:0-5990 GCA_964527575.1 uncultured Lachnospiraceae bacterium | reverse complement strand
CCTGCTTCAGGATTCGGCCCGCAAGCTGAATTTCCAGGCCAACCGCACCATGAAGGTGGCGCAGGAGCTCTACGAAGGAATCCAGCTGGGGTCCGAAAACGGCGGTGTACGGGGTCTTATCACCTATATGCGTACCGACTCCCTCCGGGTTGCCGCCGAAGCGCAGAGCGCGGCCAGAAGCTTTATCACCGAAAAATACGGGAAGGAATACTGTCCCGACACGCCCCGGGTCTATAAGACCAAGGGCGACGCCCAGGACGCTCATGAGGCCATTCGTCCCTCGGATGTGACCCTTCTCCCCGCAGCCATCAAAAAGCATCTGTCGAACGACCAGTATAAGCTTTACAAATTGATCTGGGAGCGCTTTGTGGCCAGTCAGATGCAGGCGGCGGAATTCGACACGGTAGCCGTTCTTCTCACATCGGCAGGCTACCACTTCAAGGCAAACGGTCAGACTCTCCGCTTCAAGGGCTATCTCACGGTCTACAGCGATGCGGCCGGTGAGGAAGAAGCTTCTACTCTTCCCGCCCTGTCGGAAAAGGAAGAGCTTACCGACAACACCCTTTCCCCCGAGCAGCACTTCACCGAGCCCCCTGCCCGCTATACCGAGGCCAGCCTCATCGACTTTTTCAAGGAAAAAGGCATCGGCCGCCCCTCCACCTATGCACAGATCATCACCACCATCCTCTCCCGGGGCTATGTGAAGCGGGACGGCAAATCGCTGATTCCCACCCAGCTCGGCGAGGTGACCACCGATCTTATGCTGGAGTATTTTCCCGACATTGTGGACTACGAGTTCACCGCCCAGATGGAGGACGACCTCGACTCGGTGTCCTCGGGCGAGAACACCATGAACGGTGTTCTTTCCAAGTTTTACGACAAATTCAAGGTCGATCTCGACCACGCCCTCGCCTCCGCCTCGGAGGAGGGCGTGGCGCTCACCGCCGAAACCACCGACCTTGTCTGCGATAAATGCGGTGCCACCATGATCGTCCGTTCCGGACGCTTCGGCAAGTTCGCCGCCTGTCCCAACTATCCCACCTGCAAGAATACGAAATCGCTTTCGGAGAATCCGGAGGGCGAGGAGAAAAAGGAGCCCGAAACCACCGACATGGTCTGTGAGAAGTGCGGCGCTCCCATGGTCGTGCGCCACGGCCGCTATGGAAAATTCTACGCCTGCTCCGCCTTTCCCAAGTGCCGGAATATCGTAAACGCCGAAAACGGCATCGATGTTCCCTGCCCGCTCTGCGGCAAGGAGATCGTCACCAAGCGCGCCAAAGGACGCACCGTCTTCTACAGCTGTTCCGGCTATCCGGAATGCAATTTCTCTTCCTGGGATAAGCCTACGAAAGAGCACTGTAAGGAATGCGGCAAAAACCTGTATATCAAAAAAGGAAAGGAAATCCCGGTCTGCACCAACAAGGATTGTCCTCTCTGCGGAAAAGAGATCGAAAAGGCATGAAACCCACCGTTCACATCATCGGAGCGGGTCTTGCCGGCTGTGAAGCGGCAAACGCCGCCCTGATGGCCGGCGCCGCCGTCCGTCTCTACGAGATGAAGCCGGAAAAATTCACCCCGGCTCATTCCAACCCGGACTTCTGCGAGCTTGTCTGTTCCAATTCCTTCCGCTCCAACCAACTGACCAACGCGGTGGGCCTTCTCAAAGCCGAGCTTTCCTCCCTCTCCTCCTTAGTGATGGAGGCAGCCTATGCCACCGAGGTATCGGCGGGAAGCGCCCTGGCGGTAGACCGCTCGCTTTTTGCCCGCTATGTCACCGACAGGCTTCGTTCTCACCCCGATGTCACGGTGGTGGAAGGGGAACTGACTTCCCTTCCCGAGGGAATCGTAGTGGTGGCCACCGGCCCCCTGACCTCCGATGCCCTTTCCCGGCACCTCACCGAGCTGCTGGGTACCGAAAGCCTCTCCTTCTTCGACGCGGCCGCCCCCATTGTGGACGCCGCCACTATCAATACCGACATCGCCTACGCCGCTTCCCGCTACGGAAAGGGCGCGCCCTGCTACCTCAACTGCCCCATGACGAAGGAGGAATACCTCGCCTTCTATCAGGCACTGATTACCGCTGAGGAAGCGCCCCTCCACGACTTCGACCGGGAGGAGCAGAAGGACCTCACCGTTTTCGAAGGCTGCATGCCGGTGGAGGTCATGGCAAAGCGCGGGGAGAGCACCCTGCTCTACGGCCCCCTGAAACCGGTGGGTCTTCCCGACCCAAAGACCGGCAAGGAGCCCTTTGCCGTGGTGCAGCTGCGGCGGGAGAACAACGCCGCCACCATGTACAATCTGGTGGGCTTTCAGACCCACCTCACCTTCGGCGAACAGCGCCGGGTCTTCTCCATGATTCCCGGCTTGGAACATGCGGTCTTTCTCCGCTACGGGGTGATGCACCGCAACACCTTTCTTGACTCACCCAAGCTCCTCACCCCGAGCTATGCCCTGCGGAAAAATCCCGCGGTCTTTTTCGCCGGCCAGATGACCGGCGTGGAGGGCTATATCGAATCGGCCTCCAGCGGCTATGTAGCGGGACTCAATGCCGCCAGAGCCGCCCTTGGCAAGGAGCCGATCCTCTTCCCCGATACCACCGCCATCGGAGCGCTTGCCCACTATGTCTCCTCCGCAGCCGGAAACTTTCAGCCCATGAATGTCAATTTCGGCATCATCGCGCCGCTTGCAGGCAAGGTCAAGGGTGGCAAGGCCCTGCGCAACCAGAAGCTCTCCGAGCGCTCACTCGCAATCATCGAAGAGATCAAAGCGAATCTGTAACCATCATCCACCCGCCAACCGAATGTTTTTTGAGGAAAGGTCGTGCTACATATGAAAGTAATCATTGACGCCATGAGCGGTGACAACGCGCCGCAGGAGATACTGAAGGGGGCCTTTCTGGCAAAAAAACAGTTTTCCGCCGATATTCTTTTGGTAGGAGATGAACCCCGTCTGAAGAAATGCGCGGAAGAGATGAATATCTCCTTGGAGGGCATGGAACTTGTTCACGCTTCCGATACCATCACCATGGAGGATCCCCCCACGGCCGTACGGGATAAGACCGACTCCTCCATGCGGGTGGGCTTCCGTCTTCTGCGCGAGGGTAAGGGAGACGCCTTTGTGGGGGCGGGCAACACCGGCGCCATGCATGTGGGCTCTACCCTTTTCGTACGGCGGATTCCGGGAGTACGCCGCAGCGCCATCGGCACCATCCTGCCGCTGACAAAACCCCTGCTTCTGGTGGATTCGGGCGCCAATACCGCCGTCACCGAGGACTTTCTTCTGCAGTTCGCCCAGATGGGCTCGGTCTATATGAAGAAGATGTTCGGCATCGAAAGCCCCCGGGTGGGTTTACTCAACAACGGAGCTAAAGAGAGCAAGGCCACCGAGCTCTACACCAACGCCTACCAGAAGCTCCTCGCCGAAAAGAGCATCAACTTCATCGGAAATGTGGAAGGAAAAGAGATTCCTTTCGGCAAGTGCGACATTTTAGTCTGCGACGGCTTCACCGGCAACATCGCCCTGAAGACGCTCGAGGGCATGGGACTCTTCGTAATGAAGAAGATCAAGCATATGTTTTTAAGTTCGCTGCGCGCCAAGATGGCCTATCCCCTGCTGCGCGGCAAGATCAAAGCGCTGCGGCAGGAATTCAACACCTCGGAATACGGCGGCGCGCCCTTCCTCGGCATCGCTGCACCGGTCATCAAGGCTCACGGCTCCTCCGATGCGGAAGCCATCAAGAATGCCGTCCGACAGGCCATCACCTATCACGAGACCGGTACGATCGCCGAACTCACTGCACTTTTCACCGCCAACAAACCGGACACACCCGCCCCTGCTGAGGGCTGATCGATCAGAAAGGACAACCGCCATGACCCTCTCCCCCCTGGAGACGCTGCAGGATACGCTGGGCTACTACTTCAAAAGCCCGGAGCTTCTCGACAATGCGCTCACTCATTCCTCCTACGCCAACGAAGCCACCGCCAAGGGTGAAGAAACCAAAAGCAACGAACGACTGGAATTTCTCGGCGACTCGGTGCTCTCTCTGGTGGTCAGCCGCTACCTTTTCGAAGAATATCCCGAGCTGCCGGAAGGTGAGCTCTCCAAAATCAGGGCACAGACCGTCTGCGAAAAGTCGCTGGCGATCTTTGCCCGCAAGATCGCCTTGGGCAGCTACCTACACCTCGGACACGGGGAGACCCAGAACCGGGGAGACGAGCGGGATTCGATCCTCTCCGACGCCTTTGAGGCGCTCCTTGCCGCCCTCTATCTCGACGGTGGCCTGGAACGGGTGGAGACCTTCCTTCTCCCCTTTGTCATCGAACAGGTAAATGACACCATCCGCTCCCATCATATCACCGACTATAAGACCATGCTCCAGCAGATCGTACAGCAGGAGAACGGCGAAATTCTCGACTACTGCATCGTCAGCGAAACCGGGCCTGCCCACTGCCGCCGCTTTGAAGTGGAGGCACGCCTCAACAGCAATGTCATCGGCAGGGGCGTTGGCTCCAGCAAGCGGGAAGCGGAGCAGAACGCCGCTAAGGAAGCGCTTTCCTACTTCGGCGCCTGAGAAATGAAGCATCGCAACATTCCGGTCTTTGTTCCCCATCTCGGCTGTCCCCACGCCTGCCTCTTCTGCGACCAGCATACCATCACCGGCGAGGACGACTGTGATGTTTCCGCGGTAGATGAAGCCGTGAAGAAGGCGACCGGCCTTCGGCCGGGGAGCGAGGCGGAGATCGCCTTTTTCGGCGGCAGCTTTACCGCCATCGAAAAGGATCGGATGCTCGCCTTTCTTGCACGGGCACAGGAGTATGTTCAAAAGGGATTTGTTCAATCGATCCGCCTCTCCACCCGCCCCGATGCCATTGATCCCGAGATTCTTTCCCTGCTGAAAGGCTTCTCGGTAAAAACCATCGAGCTTGGAATCCAGAGCACCGACGACAGGGTTTTAACCGCCAGCCGGCGGGGACATACCGCCGCAGAGTCCGAGACGGCCTGCCGCCTGATCCGGGACTTCGGCTTTTCTCTCGTCGGGCAGATGATGGTAGGGCTTCCCGATTCCACCGAAAAATCCGAGGAAGACACCGCCCGCGCCCTCATCGACTGGGGCTGCTGCGGCGTGCGGATCTATCCCACCGTCGTCTTTTCCGGTACCGGTCTTGAAGCCGCTCTGCAGGAGGGGCACTATCTCCCCCTCTCCCCGGAGGAGGCCGCCGAGCGCACCGCTCCCCTGCTTGCCCTCTTTGAAGAAGCGAAAATTCCGGTCCTTCGCGTCGGTCTCTGCGAGACCGACGGCCTAAGAGAGGGCAAAGTCGTGGCGGGTGCCTATCACCCCGCCCTCGGCGAGCTTGCGATGAACGCCCTCTATCGCCGGAAAATTGAGGCAGGTCTGAAAGATCTTCCCCTCTCCCCCGGTACAGAGCTTCTTATCGGAGTAACGCCCCGTGCCCTTTCACGCGCGATCGGGCAGAATAAACGAAATTTACATTATTTACGCGAAAAATACCCGGATGTCATCATCCGTTTCCGAAAGACCGACGGCCTTTCGGAAAATGAAGTGAAAATCACCTTGAAGGAGAACCCAACATGCGTCTTCAGTCCCTCGAGCTCCACGGCTTCAAGTCCTTTCCGGAGCGCACCAAGATCACCTTCGATGCGGGAATGACCGTCATCGTCGGCCCCAACGGCAGCGGAAAAAGCAACATCTCCGACGCCGTCAAGTGGGTCTTAGGCGAGCTTTCCGCCAAGAATATCCGAGGGGTCAAGTTGGAGGACGTGATCTTCGGCGGCACCGACAAGCGCAGCCCCATGGGCTTTGCCGAGGTGTCCCTCACCATCGACAACACCGGCGAATTCCGCATCGCTTCGGATTATGACGAAATCACCGTCACCCGGCGCTACTACCGCACCGGAGAGAGCGAATATCTCGTCAGCCGGAAGAGCGCGCTGCTCAAGGCTATCGTCGATCTCTTTATGAATCCCCGCGT
>CAZGQH010000101.1:0-6006 GCA_964527575.1 uncultured Lachnospiraceae bacterium | reverse complement strand
GGAAGATGGCATTAAGTTTGACGGTGGCGTCAAGAGCCTGACCGCCTATGGCGCTTTCTTCGATCTCGGCGGTGTTGACGGTATGGTTCACGTTTCGGAGCTCTCCTGGTCGCGGATCAAGAATCCGGCCGAGGTTGTCTCGGTAGGCGATAAGCTCTCGGTCTATGTCAAGAGCTTTGATAAGGAAAAGAAGCGCATTTCTCTCGGCTGCAAAACCGAAGAGAACAACCCCTGGAACATCTTTACCAGCCGCTTTGCCGAGGGGGATGTGGCCACGGTGAAGATTGTGGGTCTGACCCCCTTCGGCGCTTTTGCCGAAATCGTTCCCGATGTGGACGGCCTGATTCACATCTCCCAGATCGCCGATCGCAAGATCGGCAATCCCGCCGAGATTCTTACGGTGGGTCAGGAGGTCGAGGCCAAGATCATCGGTATCGACACCGAGAAAAAGAAGGTCAGCCTTTCGATCCGTGCTCTCTTGGAAGAGAGAGCTGAGGGCGGCAGCGCAGAGGATCAGGCGGACTGACGGCGTCAAAAGATTCTGCGGATATCTTTTCGCAAGAAAAGACAGGGGGAGTCGTGGCGCGTTGGCGCCTGACTTCCCCTTTTCCGCGCTCCATCCATTGGTTTCTTGATGGAATAAAAGAGAAAATTTACTCGCCTTTTGTCAAAGCCTGCAGAAAAAGGGTCCTCGGGAGAATGAAGGTCCTTCTTCCTGTCTGCGGAAGCCCTTCCACATTAAGGATTGGTTTTTTTAGCGATTTTTAAGTAAAAATCCAAAAAAGACACTTGACAAAAGAGCGAAAGTGGTGTATAAATAGTGTAGGCTGTTGTAGTCTTGGAAACCTATGGGGTTTTGAAGACAAATTTGGCTAAAGAAGAAAATGAAAAGGAGAAATTTTCATGAAGAAGGCATTCAAGATCAGTGCTGTCCTTCTGGCACTGGTGGTTCTGGTTGCTCTCTCTGTCGTATTCGCTGTGAATGCAGCGCCGACCGAAATCACCAACGAGAACTTTCAGACTGAATTGGCCAAGGGCGGAGAATTCATTTTGAAAGAAGACATTACCCTCGGCAACAATGTTTTGCGCATTGGCAAAGACGTAACACTTGACCTTGCCGGCAAGACGATTTCCTCTGACTTTGCAGAGGGCGGTCTGTTCTATCTGTGGAACGCAACGACTTCCGGTACATTTACCATTAAAGACTCTGTGGGCGGAGGTGCCATCCTGGCTCCTGACGCTTATCTCGTAGAGGACAATATCCGTGGCGCTGTCAGCGTTGAGGGCGGTACTATCGTTGTCAAGGCTCTTGCCAGCGAGAATAGCACCGCAAAGGTTACCCTGAAGGGCTCCGGCGAGGATAATAAGGAATTTGAGGCGGAGAACAAGGGAACCGAAGAGGAGCCGATTTTGGTCCCCACGACTGTCGGTCCTAATCAGACCTGGGTTTCGATCGATATCTCGAATGAAGCAAACGATTTCTGCGTGGACGGCTATCACGGCATTAAGCAGTCCAGCAAGCTCGGTTATGATGCTGAAGGATGGGCTGCTTCCCACGATGTTCTTGTTGAGACCGCTAAGAAGGCTACTTTCCGTGTGGTTCCTCAGGACTACACCGTTACCTTCCGCTTTACGGGTAACGACAACAAGGCTGTGACGAATCCCAACCTTCCCGAGAGCGGTGAGCTCATTTATGACATCGAAACTCCTGAGATTATCAACCTGAAAGCTGCTGAGCTGAAGGGCTATCAGTTCCTCGGCTGGTGGGCAATCGAAAATCCCGGTGAGAGCAAAATCACCATGATCGATCCTAAGAGCCGTCTTTACAATATGACTCTGGAGGGCCGTTTCGAGCCTGCTGTTTATAAGATTACTTATGAAAGCTCTTTCACCAATGTTGTGAATGATCCTGCCAACCCCACGACCTTCACGAACGGTACGGAAGATATCGTGCTGAAGCCTGCTACCAAGGTTGGCGCTACCTTCCTTGGCTGGTATGATGCTCCTGTGGGCGGCAACAAGGTTGAGACGATTAACTGCGCTGATACCTACAATGATGTGACGCTGTATGCTCAGTTCAATCTGACGGATTACGCAATTGAGTACGAGCTTAACGGCGGCGTCAATGATCCTGCCAACCCCACTTCCTATACGGTTGAGGAAACCATTGAATTGAAGCCTGCTACCAAGACCGGTTATACCTTCCTTGGCTGGTATGATGCAGCGGAGGGCGGCAACAAGGTTGAGACGATTGCACTCGGCTCTACCGGTAACATGAAGCTCTACGCCCGTTATGAAGTGACCGAGTATACCATCACCTATGACTTCGGTACGGTGACTGTTAACAATGAAGAAACCTTCCCCAAGACTTATACCATTGAGGATGAGACCATCCAGCTTCCCACTCCCGAAGTGGATCCCGGTACGACTTTTGTTCGCTGGCTGGATGCGGATGGCAACACCATTACCCAGATCGTCACGGGTTCTTACGGCGATATTACCGTGACGGCCGAGTGGAAGCACACCGAGTATAAGCTCTTCTATCACTTCGGTACCGGTGTCGGCCACGAGGAAGTTGATAACTCCGCCAACATGGTTGAGTACTTCAGCAAGTACGATACGGTTACTCTTTACGCAGCAAAGAGAGCACACTATGTCTTTGACGGCTGGTATGACAAGGATCCTCTTGCCAATGAGGATGCCCAGAAGATCACTGAGATTCCCGCAGGTACTACCAAAGACGTGACTGTCTATGCCAAGTGGACTCCCGTTGAGTATTCCATTGAGTATGACAAAGAGGGCTATCAGGTAGTTGAAGGCGAGAAGGTCTATTTTGACAACAACGCTTCCACAATGCCTGAGACTGTTCCGAATTCCTATAGCTTCAATGCGGATCTGACTCTTCCTGTTCCTACCCGTGAGGGATATACGTTCGTAGGCTGGTTCGATCCGATTACCGGCGAGATCATTACTTCGATCCAGGCCGGCACCCGTGATGGCGACCTGACCGGAGACAACAAGCTGGTTGCTGTCTGGTCGGTTGGCAGCTGGAAAGTTACCATCCGTTATATCTACAACAAGGATTATCAGTTGGCCGCCGGTCTCACGGATGCGCAGGCAGTCTTCTATACGGAAGAGGACTTTGAGATAATCTACGGTCAGGAATTCAGCTACACTGTTCTCTATGAAGAGAAGGCGAATGGCTTTGTTCCCGAGTATTGGATCTATAAGGGCATTGGCAAGGCTGAGGATCAGACCATCGACATTTACTTTGAGCCTGTGGTAAGATCCACCGTTTATAAAGACGGTGTTCTGACTGTCACCTATTTCGATGGCAAGACCACTACCATTGAGATGAACAATGTCACCTCCATCAAGCTGAACGGCAACTCGCTGGTTTATGTGACTGCTGACGGCAAGGAGTCTGTGGTTGCTTCCATCGCCACCACCGATGACATCAAGGATCTTCAGGAGAAGATCGATGCTCTCGATAAGGCGCTGAAGGATCTGGATGCTGCTTACAAGGCTGCGGATACGGCTATCAAGACCGATCTCGATGCTCTGAAGAAGCAGGTTACCGATTCGATTGCGGATCTCGAGACCAAGATTGCTGCCAACGGCACTGCTATCTCCAAGAATACGGCTGCCATTGATTCGCTCAGAGGTATGATCGAGGCTCTTCAGAATTCGACCAAAACTCTTGAGGAAAAGGTTGCTGCTCTTGAGGCCGATGCAGATTCTCTCGGCGGTATGGATACCACTCTTCTTATCATTCTCATCATTGTCGCTGTTGTAGCTGTTGCTGCTGCTGCCGGCGTTGTGGTGCTCTTCGTTAAGAAGAAATAAATCTTTTAAGAATTACTTCTTAGAGGAATAGTCCTTTCAGGGGCGCTGTGTGAAAACACAGCGCCCTTTTTGCAAGACGAAAAGCACCCACTAAACATGTGGAGTCATAAGGGCTTTGGCCGTAGAGCAAGAGCAAGCCCGCCGAAACAGGTAGGCTCCCTTGCGTAATGGAAACTGTCGGCGAAGGTGACAGAGGGCGTGTCTGAGAGTATTTTTTATCTTTATCCATCCCTCCGCCTCGTTCCGCAGCAGAATCCCTTTCCACAAGGCAGGCTTGGATCGTTGCCGCCCCTCTGCACTGTCACATCTCTGCTGCAGCAGGGCAAGACTCTCACTCTCTCTGCCAGTGTTGTTTTTTCGGTGGGTTTTCAGCCCGCCGGTAATATGTCCTGATAGGGCTCTTGACTATGTCTTCAGGCCAACCCCGATTAAAAGGGGACGGTAAAAACTTTCGTAAGATTCATTTGCCGTATGGCAGGCAATTTTTGAAGTCAAAAGGTACCGCTTAATTTGATCAAGTAAAAAATACCGGAACAATGAGGTGACAGAGCGTGTGATGTAATAGTACCTCACCTTTCAGGCGGTAGTCAGGTATTAGCTCTAAATAAAGGCTGTGCGAGCTACCGATTCAGTGGTGGTCTTGATTTTTGTACCGCTTCTGGGTGTAAGACTTTCCCTGTCGTTTTCTGAGGCGGGGAGGGCGGACGATGAAATAACTCTGAAAAAACTTCTAAAAAAGGAGCAGACACAATTGTGTCTGCTCCTTCTGTCGAAAGAAAAGCTTGGCTTAATCAACTACACCTTGCTCTTCGATTGACCGGGATTACGGTAAAAGGATTATACGATTTACCGAAGGGGAAAAGCAAATTTATTTGCTGTTCTTAATATCGTTCTCGTACTTCTCAACCATCTTCTTGACCATCTGGCCGCCGATAGAACCGGCCTGACGGGAGGTGAGATCGCCGTTGTAACCCTGATTCATGGTGACGCCAACTTCGCTGGCAGCCTCCATCTTGAACTTGTCGAGAGCGGCCTTAGCTTCGGGAACGAGCTTCTTATTGCTGGATGCCATTTTTGTTTTCTCCTCAAATAAATGAAGTTTTAATTTATCGTGAATCGAGCCGCAAAGGATTGGTCATTTTGACCGTTGGGATCGCGGATGTGTCCGATGGGAAATCAACTCGTGACTTCCTGTCGCATGCTGCGGCTCGGAACTCGCTGTGTGATCTCGCTTCGTCTTCGCGACTCTGGTACTATTATCGTCCGCAATCTGCGTTCTATGCGGTCTAATTTTTTCCAAATAAATTATAGGTTTACCGAAAGAAAAGCAGGAAGGAGACTCCAGATCAGAAAGATAGAAGAAATGCTTCAAAAGCAATTGTTTTTTCATGTGTTTTGTGCTATAATAAAGAGAATTTTGTACAGGAAAACGCTTTTTCTTTTCTGCTTTTTCCGTCTTTGTCGGCAGGAAATAAGCGGCGATTCTTGTCTTTTATAAAAGGCAAGGATGCTTTTCCTGTTATGACGGTAGAAAGGATTGATGAATCCATGAATAGAATTGTCAAAAAAGAGAGACTGGCGGAGAATATTACCCGCATTCTGGTGGAGGCGCCTCTGATCGCAAAAAAGGCGAAGGCCGGACAGTTTGTGATTCTCCGTCCCAACGAGGAAAGCGAGCGCATTCCGCTGACGGTAGCCGATACCGATCGGGAGACAGGGCTTGTCACCCTGATTTTCCAGACCGTCGGGCGCTCTACTGCCGAGCTGGACGCGCTGGCAGAGGGTGATTTTGTTCTCAACATGGCGGGGCCGCTTGGACGCGCTTCGGAATTTGAGGGCATGAAAAAGGTTGCCGTGATTGGCGGCGGCCTTGGCTGCGCTATTGCCTATCCTCAGGCCAAGGCGCTTCACGAGATGGGGGCAGAGGTGGATATGATCGCCGGTTTCCGCAATACCTCTTTTATTATTTTGGAAAAGGAGATGGCGGCGGTGAGCAATCTTACCGTCGTGACCGACGATGGCTCCAATGGCAGAAAGGGTCTTGTGACCGACGCATTGAAACAGAAAATCGAGGCAGGGGCGAATTACGATACCGTGATTGCTATCGGGCCTCCTGTCATGATGAAGTTTGTCTCGCTTTTGACCAAAGAATACGGCATC
>CAZGQH010000100.1:0-6032 GCA_964527575.1 uncultured Lachnospiraceae bacterium | reverse complement strand
GGTCGGGAGAGCAGGTACTCTCGGACATCGAGGACTACACCGCGAGAAAGCGCCGCTTCTGCGCCCGCTGTGGGGAAGAGGAGGCGGACTGCCGCTGCGGCCGGGCGGCGAAGTTCTACGAGAAGAGCGAGGAATTCGAGGTACTGGCAGAGGATATCCGGCTCACAGACGGCAGTCTTCTTCCGAAAGGAAGTAAGATCCGCCGCTATCGGCCGAACCGTTTCCCGCTGGTGCTCCGCCGGAACACCTCCCGGGAGAAGAGCCTCTTCGGGCAGTCGGACTGCGCCTTTATCCGCCCCCAGCAGCTCGAGATCAACAAGGTTCTCTCCCGGGTACACGAGAAGCTGATGATGGCGGGAATCTATCCCTACAAGCCCGATGACTGTCAGTTCCGCTACGACAACTCCATCGGCGGCAAGGTTCTGAACCTTCGCCCCGGGGAGAGTCCGAACCAGTTCGGCATCATCGACACCTCCCCCGATATCGCCCAGGATCTCTCCTATGTGGAGGCCACCTACCGGGACGCCAAGCGGATTCTTGGCATTTCCGACGCCTTTACGGGAGAGGACGAGGAGGCGGGCAAGTCGGGCGAGGCGCGGAAGATTCAGGTGGCGCGCGCCGAGGGGCGGCTGATCTCCAAGCGTGTGATGAAAAACGCCGCCTATGCGGACATGGACCATCTGATCTTCACCCTTTATCTGGCCTATGCCGACGAGCCCCGGCGTCTGACCCGGCGGGACAGCTTGGGGCGGGCGGAGGACGCGGCCTTCTGCCGCTACGATTTTCTTGAATACGACCCGAAGGAGGGAATCTATGTCTATGACGACGACTTTCTCTTTTCGGTGGAGAGCGAGACGCCCGCCAAGGACGAGCGGGAGGCGCTCTGGAAGTACAATCCGGAGCACTATCTGGCGGGGCGCTTCGGCAGTCCGGGGCAGTCTGAGGCGCTCTCCCGTTACTGGGAGGCGCAGGCCCGGTGCGGCTATCCCGGCGCCAAGGAATACGCGGCGCTCTTTTTGAAGAGTCGCTCTCCAAAGGACGTATGATCCGGGGAGGACGAAAGGCCGGCTGAAGAGCCTGTTCTCCCAAGACAGACTTTGCAAGAGGGCGCTGTAAGGGCGCCCGGCCGGCATCATTCACCTGAAATTTGACGATAGAATCGATTGCAGAAAAATCATGCCGCTCCTTTTTTCTCCCAAGAAGAGGGACGGCGGACAGGAGTCTGAAAGATGAAAAAAGACAAAAAAGAGAAAAATGCCGCCCTTTCCGGGCACAAGATCCTGCGTGAGCGGGTGAAGGGGGAGGAAAAACCGGGCGCAAGACGCCTGACGGGCGGTGACCTGCGGGGATCGCGGACCAAATAAAATTGGGTAGTCCGGCAGGACAAGCCCCCGGAGCGGATCTCAAAGGTGACCGCTTTTCGGTCGGAAAAAGAGGGGATCCCGGCTCCGAAGGGGCGTTTCTGCCGGGCGGGGAAAGGAAAGGTTTTATGATGGAAGAAAAAGAAGAAAGAGAAGAATACGGCATCCCGCCCGGAGCGGCGGTATCGGAGAGGGCAGAGGAGTCCGGGGGGACGGAGGCGGCTGCCCTTCTGCCGGCGGAGGATGCGGCCGGGGAAGAGGGAGAGGACTCGTCTTTCTCCGGCAGGGGAGAAGAGGCGGGCCCGGCAGAGGACGCGGTCGAGAAAAGATCGCTGGACGAGGCGCTGGCCTTCGCCCTTCTCTTCGCTCCTTTAGCCGGGAGCGGGGCGGATGAGGGCGCGCTTTTCAAGCGCTATTGGGCGCTTCGCTCGCTGGGTCTTTCGGTGCGGGAGGCCTTCTCGGCGGCCAGCTGTTCTGTGGCGGGTTCGGAGGAGGCCGTCCGGGCGCCGGCTTCGAAGGCGCATCTGATATCCGGTGTGCCCAAAGGCTGCGATCGGGGGCTGCGGCTGGCCGGTGAGGAGCTGCGGCTGGCCCGGGAGCTTCTCGGCGACGACTATTCCGGCGAGGAGCTGGCTTCGCTCTATCGCCGGGTGACGAAATAATTTTTTACGGAGGTATGATATGTCTTTTATTTATTCCGAGACCGCGGGTCTGAACGATTCCAAGATCGGCCGTCTGGCCAATCCTTTGAAGATGGTCATTGAGGCCGAGAGCGACGCCCAGAAGAAGAAAGGGGGAGCTCTCGACTGGCTTTTCAATGTGGAGCGCTCCTCCCGTTACGGTGAGACCATTCAGTATCAGGACGAGTTCTCCACCTTTAACGCCACTACCGAGGGGGGCGGCGCCGACAGCGACCAGCAGGTGGACACCTACCGCAAGCTGATCGAGCACATTCCCTTTATGAAGGAATTCACCATCACCAAGGAGATGATGGACGACAGTCTCTACGGTCTTGGCAACGATGCCAAGCGCCGCGCCCAGAGCTTTGTGCGCGCCTATTATCTCACTATGAACAAGATCGCGCAGCAGGCGCTTGCCAACGGCAAGGCCACCTCCATGGTCTTTAACAAGGCTACGGTGGATCTCTCTACTGCCGACGGCAAGGCGCTCTTTGCCACCGACCATCTCTACGGTTCGGCCTCGGGTCACGGCAGCGGCAGTCAGTCCAACTATTTCGGTGTGAACCGTTACAGTACGACCGATACGTCCCTGACCCTCGCCGACGTGGAGGACGCGATTACCAAGGCCGCCTCCCGCCTGCGCAACATGAAGGACGAGAACGGCGAGGTGCTGGGCTATGTGGCCGACACCATCGTGATTCCCGGCAACCTGCCTCTGCTTGAAAAGTATGTGAAGCAGGTGCTGGGCTCGCCTTATGAGGCTTCGAGCGCCAACAACGGCATCAACATCCACTACGGCGCCTGGAAGCTGGTGATCCTGCCCAACTGGCAGGTCGAGATTGCCGATAGTGAAGCCAAGCAGACCTATCCCATCATTCTCATGTCCTCGGAGGCTAACCGCAATCTCTGCGGCAACATGTTCTTCAACCGGGTGCCTCTGTCGATCAAGAACTGGGAGGACAGCCACACCCGGAACTGGATCTGGAACGGCTACTGCCGCTTCGGTATCGGCTTCGGCACCTACAAGCACATCTGTCTGGTGGAGTGCTACTCCGCTTCCACGGATGGCAGTCAGACCCAGCTCTGATAGGCGGTGAGGTGAGAAAATGGCTTTTGTTCTGAAAAAGGTGTTGGGAGGGCGGAGCAACCAGCCCGAGGCGCTTCGCCTTCCCGCCACGGCGGGGGTGAGCTTTTCCTTCGGGGAGGCGCTGGTCTTGTCGGCGGGAAAGCTCACGGCGGCCGCCGGGGATGTAAGTCCTTCCTACATCGCGCTGGAGAACTGCTCGGTTCCCGTCGGGGGCGAAAAGGCGCTGGCGGTCTTCCGGGTCCTGCCCGGCATGCTGTTTGAAACCGACCTTCCGGCCGGGGCGACGGGGACGCCCGGAGGACGGCTTACCTTCGCCGCCGGCGGGTTGGGGCTGACCTCCACGGCCGCCACGGCCGGCGGCGCCGAGATTTTTGCGGCAGAAGGCGGGAAGCTTTCGGTCTTTCTGAAGTGAGCGGGGACGGGTGCGTATCGGCGCACCCGTCTTCGGGAAAATAGGAGGAATTCATGAAGATAAAAACCATATACGAGGAGGTGGGCGCCCTTGCCACCGAGGGAAGGATCGACTCAAAGCGGGGCTTTTACGCCTCGCTCAACCGGGCGCTTTCCGAGATCAACCATCTGGATCCCTTGGTGGACAAGGCGGAAATCCGTCATTTTCCGCCCGCGCCGCTCTTCTCCTTTGACCTTCCCCGCCTTGTGACGGCGGGGGAGCCGTTGACGGTATTTGCGCCCGATGCGGGAGCCTTTGCCTTTTCGCTTGCGGGGAAGGGGCGGGTTCGGGTTGCCATTGAGGGGGAGATCGTCGAGGAGATTCTTCTGACCGGGAAGGACTTTGTCTACCGGCGCTCGGTCGAGACGCTCTGCGGGAAAAAACAGGCGGTAGTCACGCTGTTTTTCGATTCGGCGGAGCGCCTGATCGCAGAATCGGGGGTGATCTGGCGGGAGATGCCGGTCGGGACAAAGGAGAAAATCCCGCTCTTTTCCGGGGAAACGGTCTACGATATGAAGAAAATCGATCCGCGCTTTCTCGCTTTTGCGGGGGAGCTGCGGCAAAATCACCGGACGCTGGCCGATCCCGCGCGTTTTTTGTCCGGCGGAAAGGTTGTCCTTCCCAATTCAGCACCCGGACTCTACACCGTCTTTTACGAGCGCGCTCCCCTTGCGGTGAGCGACGAAACAGAGGAGGAAGAAATTGAAATTCAAGGCCATCTTCAGCACCTTGTGCCGCTTCTTACGGCCTATTATTACTGCGTGGAGGACGATAATCCGAAGGCTTCGGCCTTCCTCGAGCGCTACCGGCTCCTCTCGGGCGGCTGCCGGTCGAAAAAGTCGTCCGAAGGCCCCGGGGTCGAAAACCGATGCGGCTGGTGAGAACATTCGGGGAGAGGAAGACGAAAAGAAAAGGGGGGATCCGACCATGGCTACGGGAAATCGGAACAAAGAGAAGAATCTGATCCGCTCGGAAGCGGAATACAATGCGGCGCTGGAATCCTTCGGCGGGGTGGATATGACCTCCCCCGACGGCCGCTGCGGGGAAGGGCGCTTTCCCGAACTTGTCAACATGTACCGGGACTGGGAGAACGAGGACGGCACCGCCCTTGAGACGATCCCGGGGTACCGGCAGCTGCCGAAGACGGCCGGGGCAGAGGGGGAGCGGATCTACGGGCTTTTCACCCATACCTTTATCGAGAACGGGGAGCGGACTGCCTATGTGATCCTTCACAAGGGAGAGGGACTCTACCTCTTCCGGCATGATGAACGCGATCTGCCCGAAATTCTTTCGTCGGTGGCCTCCCCGGCGGCAAAGCCCTCCTCCGGTTTTTCCCGGGAGGGAAGCTTCTATCTTTTGGACGGGCAGTCGATTTACCGTCTTTCCTCTCCCGCAGGTCCGGCGGAGGTTCTGGGGGATGAGCCCTATACCGACGAGATGGAAGAGCTGGGGGAATACCCCGCTACCAATGTCTATATTCCCACCGTAATCAAGAACGGGGAAGAGTATGAGGACCGCAATCTGCTTACCGACTTTTACGACCGGGAGGAGGAGCTGGGCGGACTTTCGGAGATTGTCGGGGATTATGGGCTGAAGTACCGTCTGGCGGTTTATCAGGGCGAAGAGGTTTTGGAGGTCTACGGTCTTGAGGGCGGCCGACGGGCGGTCTATGTGCCCCCGGAGGCGGTCTATCAGGGAGAGACGCTGCCGGTGGTGAAGATTGCGCCGGGCGCCTTTACCGGCCGGTCGATCACCGAGGCGGTGCTTTCCTCTTCGGTCAAGGTGATCGGCGGGGATGAAGGGGAGAACAACGGCGCCTTTTACGGATGTGACAGGCTGACGGCGGTGGTGATGGCAGGGGTGGAGACGATCGGCGCCGACGCCTTCGCGCTCTGCTCCTCTCTCGAGACGGTGGTGCTTCCCGCCTCTCTTTCCTCGGTGGCCTCCTCTGCCTTCTACGGCACCGCTTCGCTGAAGCGGGTCTGCTATGAGGGGCGGGTCTGGAATGGCTCGCTCTATTCATTCGGCTCGGGGGTGACGGTCTATCCCCGGACGGTGATCGGCGAGAGCGAGGTGGGGGATACCCTCTATCTTCCCTGCGATACCCTGGCTTTTCCCTCGGTCAGTCTGACCCACAACGCCCACCTGGAGGCGCTGTCAAAGCCCGAAGCCTACGAGGGAATCGCGCTTATGGGAGAAGAAGGAACCACCGGATACCGGGCCAAGGTCAACTGCCCGGCAGCGCTTGTAGGGTTGAGACTGAAATCGGTGACCGAAAGCGTTCCTGACCGGTATGCCTTTTACTGTTTTCTCTGTCAGGGGCAGGTTTTCACCCGAAAGGAGGAGGCACTGGGGATCTACCGCCTGCCTCTGCCCGACACGCCCCGGGCGGTGGTTTCGGTCACGCTCGACGGGGAAAAGCTCCCCTACCGACCCTCGGATGAGGGGGCACG
>CAZGQH010000099.1:0-6039 GCA_964527575.1 uncultured Lachnospiraceae bacterium | reverse complement strand
ATCATGGTACGGTAGCCTCCCTCGGCATCCACATAGGAGGCTCCTCCCGTATCGCCGCCCACCTCCTCGCCGTTGTTAAGCTCTTCTCCCGAGAAGGAAATCACCTGCTCGGCGGCCAAAACCGCCGTTCCCGTAAGGAGAACCAAAGCCGAGATGCAGATGACCAAAAAGAGAAGAAATGCAAATTTTTTCATCCTGAACCAACCTCTCTTAGATTTTTCAGATATTTCCCAGCCCGAACACTTTCCGGACATATGTGGGGGATACCGCTATTGTAACGGATTTTTACGCATAACGCATGTGTTTTTCTGACAACCTGTTGTATTTTTCTTAAATCGGTGTTATAATGAGAACATTCCCTATCGGAGACGATTTTTATGGATGAGATCATTAACTTTCGCCCGCCGGTCGATTTCGGCGGCATTCCCGCCGTCATTTTCAATCGGCACAAAAACGAACAGTTCGGCGGCTTTCTGAACTGGCACAGGGAGATCGAAATCACCTATCTTCGCACCGGCACCTGCAAAATTTTCATCAACGGAAGGACCTATACGCTCTGGCCGGGTGATATTGCAATTGCCAACAGCAACGAGCTTCATCACCGCATCTGGTTCTACGGCGACTGCTATTTCACGGTCATGCAGCTCGATCCCGCCTATTTCGTCTACAACGACTCGCCGGAGCTTGCGGCCAGCGACCTCGGCCGCCTGAACAGCTTTGACCGGGCGTTTGAGACCATCATCCGCGACGAAGAGCTGGTGCGGCTCTTCGACCGGGTAACCGAATCTTTTGCCGCGGCAAAAAAAGACCCTCTTCAGGGTCTTTCGGTCATCGCCGACACCTGCGACTTTTACGCCCACCTCGTCCGGAATCACTGCCGGAACCGAATCGATCCGCCCGGACAAAAGAGCGCCGCGCGCTATATCTCCCATACGCTCGATTATGTCAACACGCATTTTGCCAAAGAGATCTATGTTGGCGCGATTGCCGGAGAGCTTCACATTTCGGATACCTACTTAAGCTCGCTCTTCAAAAAGGGCACCGGCATCAGCATTTCCACCTATGTCAACGAGGTTCGCTGTCAAAGCGCCTCCGCCCTTCTCTCCAAGGGAGCGACCGTTACCGAGGCGGCTTTTGCCTCGGGCTTCAACGATCCCGCCTATTTTTCCCGCATTTTCAAAAAGATGCGGGGAATTTCTCCCGCGCGCTTTCAGAACGAGCATTCAGACGGAAAATTGCCGTAAGGAAACAGGGGGCGCGCCGAAGTTTTCGGAACGTTTGCCCTTTTTGGCCGGCCGCGTTATACCCCTGCGCCGGATAACAGAAAGAACCCGGAGCGGCTATTTGCCGCTCCGGGTTCTTTTCTAATATTGTTGCAAAAATACTTTTTTCAAAAAACAGCTTCCACAGAAACACTTTCTGTCCTGTCGGATTTTTCTCTTTCGGGATGTCCCGTCACGAGCAGCCGGTCTCAGCCGCCAAAAATTCCGCCAAGCCATCGAGAGCGATTTCGGTCTGGCTGCTGTCGGCCATCTTTTTGATCTTGGCACGGCCGGAGGCCAGCTCCTCCTCTCCCAGCATGAGGGTATAGCGGGCGGCAATCTTGTCGGCGAACTTCATCTGTGCCTTCAGGCTGCGCCCCACAATATCGCAGTCGGCGGCAATGCCCCGGCGGCGAAGAGAGGAAGTGATCGCCAATGCCTCCCTGCGGGCGGCCTCGCCCAGAGGCGCCACATAGAGAAGGGGCGGCGTCCTGCCCTCGGCCTTCACCCCCGCCGCCTCCATGGCGAGCAAAAGACGGGTGATGCCCATGGCAAAGCCGCAGGCGGGGAGCTTCGGACCGCCCAGCTCCTCCACCAACCCGTCGTAGCGGCCGCCGCCGCAGACGGTGGACTGGGCGCCGATGCCCTCGGCAATAAACTCAAAGACCGTGCGGGTGTAGTAGTCCAGCCCCCGGACGATCGAGGTGTCCACGGTGTAGGGGATACCCTCGGCCTCAAGATAGCTCTTCAGCGATTGGAAGTGCTCGCTGCACTCCGGGCAGAGATAATCCACCGTCTTGGGAGCGTTTTCCGCAATCCCTTTGCAGATCGGACTCTTGCAGTCGAGAATCCGCATGGGATTGGTGTCAAGCCGCCCCTTACAGGTATCGCAGAGCGAATCGGTATGTGCGGCAAAATAGCTCTTCAAGGCGTCCCGGTAGCGGGGACGGCATTCCGGGCAGCCGATGGAATTGATGTGCAGCGAAACCTGCTTGATGCCAAGCTCCGAGAGGAGGGTGTGTGCCAGCGCGATCAGCGTGGCGTCGGTCATCGGAGAAGCCGAGCCGAAAACCTCGGTGCCGAACTGGAAAAACTCCCGGGAGCGCCCTGCCTGGGGCTTTTCGTAGCGGAAGCAGTTGATGAGGTAGAAGAAGCGCTGCGGCATGGTGTCGGAGCAGCGTCCGTTCTCGATCAGCGAACGCACCACACAGGCGGTGCCTTCGGGACGGAGGGTGAAGGAGCGGCCTTCCCGGTCGGTGAAGGTATACATCTCCTTCTGCACCACATCGGTGGTGCCGCCCACCCCCCGGGCAAAAAGCTCGGTGGATTCAAAGGTGGGAAAACGGATTTCGGAAAAACCGAAGCGGTCGGCTACAGACCGGGCAGTCTTTTCGACAAGCTGCCAGGCGGCCGCCTCCTCCGGCAGAATATCCATGGTGCCGCGGGGTTTCTGTATCATAAGGGAAGACCAGACCTTTCTGTCAAACTAAAAAGATGGTGGAAAAAGCCTTACAGGAAAGCGCCTATTAAGCCCAGGGTGACAAGGACAATAAGCAAAACAAGAATAACCGGAGAGAGAAGATTCAAAACAAGCACAACGATATTCGCCCGTTTGGCACGGTACAGAAGCTCCTCAGCCTCCGCCTCGGTAGCCGCTTTCTGGGCATTTACCGCATGAATCAGAGGCCAGATAGCCACAAGCGCCATGATTCCGAAGCCGAAAATCATGCCGAGAATCATATTGACCATGGCAAAAACCATCTGCCCCTCGCCCACTCGCCGGGCAGGGGGATTTCCCGGAGGCGGAAAACCGCCGGGTGCATAACCACCGGGAGGCGGCATGCCGTTCGATGACGGGCCGGACTGGTTTCCGCCGGGGGCATAACCGCCGCCGTAGAATTGCCCGCCGGGTGCGCCGCCGGGCGGATAGGACGAATACCCGCCGCCGTTGGGATTCTGAAAATTCCCTGAATTATTTCCCGAAGCACCGCCGGGCGCATATCCTGTTCCGGCAGGATTGGTGCGTGGATCCTGCCCCGTGCCGGGGTTCCCGCTATAGGGACCTGTGCCTGCCGCCGGATTTGCTCCGGCCTCTCCGGAACGGACGGCCGCAGTCGGCTCGCCGCAGTGAGTGCAGTAGCGGGCGTCATCCGGAAGGACGGTGCCGCATTTCTTACAGAAAATCATGGGTGCCTCCCTGAAAAAGACTTTGTTTTTAGCAGTATACCATACCCGGCAGCTTTTTTCAAGATAATCCGCAAAAAAACTGCCGTACGGGAAAAACTAATCCAATTTGAAGGCAAAAACATCTTGAAAATCCCGAAAGCACGCTTTGCACACCCATCTTTCCTGCCCCGTTTGGGGATTTACCGTGCGGTAACCGTCTTTGTCACTGCCCGCGATGTCCAGATCGGTGATTTTTTGCCAGCAAAAAATACAGTGCGTGTGATCGTATGCTTGAACCGACACAAATTTTTCGAATGTAAATGGATTCCCATTCAGGCATCCGTCGTAGCAAGCGAGCCGCCAATCCTCTTGATCGGTCTGTTTCATGGCAATCCCTCTTTCCCATAATCGCTTATCTTTAGTTTTATTATAGCATTATAGCAAAAGCAAGGGCAGAAATCAATCGTTGCCCCTTCCCTGCCGCCTGTTTTTTCCAAACATGCCGAAGAACGACAGATTCTCAGGGCAGCTCTGTATTGCCCATTTTAATCCATGTAAAGAGCCGTTTTCCCTCTGCTTTTTCCGCTTCTCTTCTTTATTTTTCGCCGCCGAACTCTTGCAAAAAAAGAGGAAATATGATAAAATAGAACAATATTGCAAAAGGGGCGTTTTCGAAATCATGAAAAAGATCTCGACCGGTGATTTTGTCATCCTCGCCTCCCTTTTTCTCCTCGCCGCCCTGACCGCCCTTCTCTCGTTTCTTCCCCGTCCGGAGGACGGAAAAAAAGGCGAGCTTGCCGTCTATCAGGGCGATTGCAAAAGCGTATATTCGCTTGACGAGGACCGGGAATTCACCCTCTCTTCCGAGGGCTACACCCTTCGTATCGCGATCAAGGACGGCCATGCCTCGGTCAAAGAGGCCGACTGTCCCGACAAGTTCTGTATGCACAGCGGAAGCCTTTCGAAAAAAGGAGACATCGCGGTCTGCCTGCCCGCCGGCATTCTTCTTCGCATTGAGGGAGGGGGTGATCTCGGTGAGACCGATGCGGTCGCGGGCTGAGAAGCTGGCCTACACCGGCCTTCTCACCGCCCTTGCGCTGATCTTTTCCTATCTCGAAAGCTTTCTGCCCCCGCCCCTTCCCCTGCCGGGCTTCAAGCTGGGACTGGGCAACCTGGTGGTGCTCTTTGCCGCCTACTTTCTCTCCCTGCCCCACGCCGCCCTGATCTCGCTTCTCCGGGTTCTTGTCACCGGACTTCTGTTCGGCAGTCCCACCGGCTTTTTCTTCTCGCTTTCCGGCGCCGCTTTTGCCTTTCTCACCCTGATTTTCTCGAAGAAAATCCTCGGAAAGCGGGTGACCTTTATCGGTGTGTCGGCGCTTTCGGCGGCAGCCTTCAATACCGGACAGCTTCTCGCCGCCTCCCTTCTCTATCAAAGCCTCTCCCTCTTGGGCTATCTGGCAGCGCTTCTTGCCGCCTCGGCAATTCTCGGCGCCCTGACCGGTTGTCTTCTCAACCTGTCGGCCGGCCGTCTTGCACGCCTCTTTTCCGTAGGGCTTCCCTTTCTATCAAAAGGCGGGGAGCCCTCCTCCAAGGAACCATAATGAAAAAGCTTCTTCTCCTATTCCTCACCCTGACGCTTACCCTTCCCCTCTCCTCCTGTCAAAAGACGGAGGAGCCCCGCACCCAAACCGCCTTTCTCATGGATACCTTTCTGACGATCACCCTCTATCCGGGAGGGGAGGACGACCAAACCCTCTTCACCGAGGCCTTCGCCCTTGCCAGAGCCATTGAGGACAAAACCTCCCGCACCAAGGAGGGCAGCGAAATATACGCTTTCAACCAGGCGGCAGAATCCTACACCTTCTCGGAGGAGGTAGCCGACCTGATCGCCCGTACCCTCGCCCTGAGCGAGGTCACCGGTGGTGCTTACGACATCACCACCGCCCCCTTGAGCGAGCTTTGGAATATCAAAAACGGCGGCCCGGTGCCGAGCGAGGAGGAACTGGCCGACGCTCTCTCCCATGTGGGCTACGAAAAGCTCACCCTGACGGGGACTACTCTCGTAAAATCCGACCCGGCGGTGAAGATCGATCTGGGCTCGGCGGCCAAAGGCTATGCCCTCGGCAAAATCTGCGACTATCTGAAGGAACACGATGCCTTGGCGCTGGTCAACTTCGGCGGCTCGATCGGCTTTACCGGCCAAAAAGCCGACGGCTCCCCCTGGCGGGTGTCGATCCGAAGCCCCTTCTTCCCCGATAAAAGCGCCGGAAGCTTCACCCTGACCGAGGGCTATGTGGCGGTATCGGGACATTACGAGCGCTATTTTGAAGAAGACGGCCTGCGCTACCATCACCTTCTCTCCCCCCATGACGGCTATCCCGTCCGGGGCATTGCCAGTGCGGCAGTGACCGCCCCCGACGCGGCCGACGCCGACATGCTCTCCACCGCCCTTTTCGTTCTGGGGATCGACTGCCCGGAGGAAGCCGAAAAGCTGGCAGGGACCTACCATGCCACCTTTCTTCTCATCGAAGACAACATAAACTACACTCCCCTGACCGGCGGAAAAGAGCCCGAGCGCTTTACCCCGGCCGGCGGAATCATCGAATAAGCA
>CAZGQH010000098.1:0-6077 GCA_964527575.1 uncultured Lachnospiraceae bacterium | reverse complement strand
GGTCTGAACGTTTTGATTTCAGGCGCAACCAATTACGCCATCGGCGCAGGGGCCAAGGTGGTCTCCCAAAGTGTGGCATACAATACAGAGGTCAAGTACGGTACGGTTATTACCATCCGCTGTCTCTACGACGATCCGGATGATATCGATAACGATTTGCCCGATCCGGGTGATATCAGAAACTATCTGCCCGGAACCTGATTGACAGACGACGTGCAAAGCTTTTTGAATCGAGGCGTAATTTGAAGCTATCTCAGCTGCTTGCAGTAGACAGGGATGTTGATATTACAGGAATTTCGGTGGACAGCCGGACGGTGAAGCCAGGCGAGCTCTTTATCTGTCTGAAAGGAAAGGATTATGACGGACACACCTTCGCCCGGGAGGCTCTTGCCAAAGGGGCGGCGGCGGTAGTGACCGAGGAACCCCTCGGTATTGACGGGGAGATTCTTCTCCCCGATACCCGGCGGGCGGCTGCCTGTATCTATGCCGCCTGGTACGGAAATCCTCAGAACAAGCTGAAGATTGTGGGAGTGACCGGTACCAACGGCAAGACCAGTGTGGTCAATCTTCTGAATGCTGTTTATCAGGCTGCCGGTTATAAAACGGCGGTCAGCGGCACGCTGGGAACCTTCTGGGAAGGGAAGTCCTATCCTGCCGAAAATACAACGGCACGCCCGGAATCGCTCTATTCCTGGATGGATGAGATGGTAAGGGACGGTGTGGAGTATCTCTTCATGGAGGTCTCTTCTCATTCGCTGATGCTCGATCGGGTAGCGGAGATTTCCTTTCGCTGCGGGATCTACACCAATCTGACCGCCGAGCACCTCGACTTTCACCGCACCATGGAAAACTATGCGGCGGCGAAAGCCCGCCTGTTTTCACAGAGTGCGATGGGTATCTTCAATTACGACGATTTATACAGCTATATTACGTCGCAAAATAGCCCGTGTGTGTCTTTTGGATACGGAAGAGGGCATGACCCGGATTTTCGTCTTGCCGAGGTTTTGCAGAATAATCTTTCAGGAATCTCCTATCGGCTTGATTATCGCGGAAAATCACTTGTGCTGAAAAGTCCCCTGGCAGGGGAATTCAATATTTACAATACGCTGGCCGCTGCCTCCTGCGCGCTGGCGGACGGTCTTTCCGAGGAGGCAGTGGTCGAAGGTCTCGCGGCCTTCCGGGGTGTACCCGGGCGGTTGGAGCGGCTCTACGACGGTCTCTTTACGGTATTCATCGATTATGCCCATACGCCCGACGCCCTGACACGGGTGCTGGAGGTGCTGCGGCAGAGTGCTTTCGGGCATTCTGCCCGACCGGACACCGGGCAGAATGCGGAGCAGAAGTCCTCTCAGGAAAAGCACCGTCTTCGTCTGCTTTTCGGCTGCGGAGGCGACCGGGACAAAAGCAAGCGTCCGGTTATGGGCAATATTGCGGCGACGCTGGCCGACGAGGTAATCGTCACCAGCGACAACGCCCGAAGCGAAGATCCGGATGCCATTATCCGCGATATTCTCTCGGGCGTCAGTCCGGAAAAACAGGCAAATTCGTTTCGGGTCATAAAAGACAGAACCGAAGCGCTTACATACGCGATCGACACATCCCTTCCCGGCGACATTTTACTCGTAGCCGGGAAAGGGCATGAGGATTACGAGATCGATTGCCACGGCAGGCATCCCTTCTCGGAAAAAAAGATTCTGTCAGAGCGTTTGCGGGCGTCGGGACTTCTTTCATGAACCCCTATTATAGAGAGAAATTTGGCGTCTTTTCCAGGGGCGGAGGGAATCGAACCTGGAAAAGACACCCCTCCTTTTCCGCCGGGATAATGCCCGGCGGTGAAGCGACGGGGAAGTATGCGATGAGGAGAAAGGGTGACAAGGGATGACGATTCAGGTGCGGGGCGGACTGACCGCCGCCGATATTGCAGAAATGACAGGGGGGACAGTTGTCAACCCCGACAGCCGGTCGATCCGGCATATTACCACCGATTCCCGCGATGTTCCGGGAAGTGCGCTTTTTGTGGCGATCCGCGGGGACCGGTTTGACGGGAACGACTATGTGGCGTCCGCTTTCGAGAAGGGCGCCGTCTGTGCTTTAGCCGAGCGTGCACCCGAAAATTCGTCGGGTTGCGTGATTGTCGTGAAGGACACCCGGATTGCTCTCGGACAGCTTGCCAAAGCCTACAAGGAAAAAATCAGCCCCCTGACAGTAGCTGTCACGGGAAGCGTGGGCAAGACGACCACCAAGGAATTTATCTATGCGGTGCTCAGTGAAAAATACAGAACCCTGAAGACCTGCGGCAACTACAACAATGAAATCGGGCTTCCCATGACCCTTCTCGGTCTTTCGCCCGAGAACGATGCGGTGGTGCTCGAGATGGGCATGAGCGCCAGCGGGGAGATCGCTTATCTCTCACAGATTGCGGTACCCAAGATTGCTGTGATAACCAATATCGGCAGCTCGCATATCGGGCTTCTCGGCTCCCGGGAAGCGATCCGGGATGCCAAGCTGGAGATCCGGAAGGGCTTTGCTCGCGACGGTATTCTGATCCTGAATGGGGACGAGCCGCTTCTTTCCGGAATCGACGGAGCGATTTATGTGGCAATCGCGAATAAAAATGCCGACTGCCGAATAGAGAATATTGTGGAAGGGGAAAACGGGACGGCTTTCGACTTAGTGGTCCGTGGGGACCGCTACGAAAGCATCACGATTCCCACCATCGGCGAGCATAATGTTCTGAACGCCGCTTACGCCTGGGAAGTGGGCATGACGGCGGGGCTTGGCGAATTTGAGATCCGCCGGGGGCTGATGAAGTTCCGGAACGCCGGCAGCAGGCAGAATATCTATAACAGCAACGGGCGTACGATTATGGACGACTGCTACAACGCCTCTCCCGAGTCGATGGAGGCCTCGCTGAAGGTTCTCGGCAGCATGGCCAAGAGAAAAGGCTGCCGCAGTGTGGCGGTATTGGGCGACATGCGCGAGCTGGGAGACTACACGCGGGAGGCTCATCAGCGCGTAGGAGCGGCAGTGGCAGCCTATGATATCGATGTCCTGATTACCTTCGGGGAATCGGCTGCGGAGATTGCCCGACGTGCCATCCGCTTTGGTATGAATGCGGAAAATGTCTATGTTTTCCGGGATATTTCCGATGCGGATGCGTTAGGACGGGCTTTGGTAAAAATCACACGGGTATCGGATATCGTGCTCTTCAAGGCCAGTCGCGCCTTGGCACTTGAGCGGGCGATTGCCTATATCACAAAATAAAAAATAACAGAAGAAACGCGGGAAGGAAAACAAAATCCTTCCCGGCAGCGGAGCGGGAAAATGTACAAGGAAATTACAGGCTATCTCTTGATCGGTATCATATCTTCCTTTTTTATCACCAAGTATATGACAGCGTGGCTGATTCCCAAGCTGAAGAGCATTAAGATGGGACAGAAAATCCTCGATATCGGTCCCCGATGGCATAAAAACAAGGAAGGAACACCCACTATGGGCGGACTAGCCTTCCTTTTGACCTTTGTTGTTTCCTTTACGGCTTTGGCGGTCTTTGCTGCAACAAGAGAACAGCTGACAAACATTCCGAAGGTAATTTTCTGCGGGGTATTCATTCTTCTGAACGGTGCCATCGGTTTGATCGATGACTACACGAAGTTTTTCAAGAAGCAGAACCAGGGGCTGTCGGCCGGAACAAAATTTCTTCTTCAGTTTATCGTGGCGGCGGCCTTTACGGCGGCAATGGCTTGGGTGAACAAGTTCTCCACGATGCTTTATATCCCTTTCTGGGGGAAAGAAATCGACCTCGGCTGGGGCTGGTATGTCCTCTCGGTGTTTCTCATCACCGGTATTGTGAACAGCGTCAATCTCACCGACGGAATCGACGGACTTGCCTCGACGGTCACGCTTTTAGTCTCGGGCTTTTTCCTCTTGGCGGGAGCGGTGGCCTTCGATTACGGCGCTGTGATTCTTGCTTCGGTGATTATCGGCATTACCTTCGGTTTTCTGGTGTACAACCTCTATCCCGCCCGCATTTTTATGGGGGATACGGGCTCGCTCTTTCTCGGGGCGGCGGTTGTCTCTCTGGCGTACATGCTTGACAACCCTCTGATTATTCTGGTGGCGGGCTTTATCTATGTGCTGGAGGCCGCATCGGACATCATTCAGGTGGCGGTCTACAAGCTGACCAAAAAGCGGGTCTTCAAGATGGCGCCGATCCATCACCACTTTGAAAAATGCGGCTGGAGCGAGATGAAGATCGTGGGGATCTTCTCGCTTATTACCGTGCTCTGCTGTGTGGCCGCATATTTTGGCCTTTGAAAGAATAAGATGATATGCAATCGAGGAAGGGGGCGGCAGCTTGGATAACCGTGAAGAAAACGATTGGCAGGAGGCGTCCTCCGAATCGCTGCTCAACATACGGGCGCGCCGGCATAAGAGTGCCGCTCAGAAGAAGCCGGTCAAAAAAGAGAATATTTTCTGGGCGAAGGGAACGCTGGACCGCCCCATGCTGGTCATTATCATGCTGCTGGTGAGCTTCGGCTCGGTCATGGTGTTTTCGGCGAGTTACGCCTATGCCTTTTCCCGCTACGGCGACAGCACCTATTTTATTAAAAAGCAATTGATGTGGGTGCTGATCGGTTTTGCGGCGATGCTCTTTATCTCCTATGTGCATTATAAAATGATCAAGGCTATGGCGCTTCCCATGTACGGGGTGGCACTGATCCTTCTGGTGCTGGTGCTTCTGATCGGTGTGGCGGCTCAGGTGGCACAGCGCTGGCTTCAGATCGGGCCGATCAGCGTGCAGCCCTCGGAGATCATGAAGATTGCGTTGATTTTGGTCATGGCCTGGTACGGCGACCGCTATCGGCGAAAGATATACGATCCCAATCAGAATTTCAAGCAGAAGACGGTGAACAGTCTTCTGAAGCCCGGCTCCTTTGTCATTCTGGCCTGTCTTCTCGTGGCCCTTGAGAACCATGTCTCAGGTACGCTGATCATGCTTCTGATTGGCGCAGTCTGCCTGTGGGCGGTGGGAGCCGACAAAAAGTGGTTTATTTATCTCGGCGGCGGCGGGCTGATTCTGGTCTGTCTTGTGCTGCTGGTGGTCTGGTTCAAGGATGCCTCTTGGAACAAGATCGATGACATTATGCCGGCCTATGTGGTCAAGCGGATTGACATGTGGCTGCGTCCCGACAACTACAAGGTGCTGGACGATACCTGGCAGACGGTGCAGGGTAAATATGCGGTGGGTTCGGGCGGGTTCTTCGGAACCGGCTTCGGCAACAGCTATCAGAAGCACCTCTTCGTTTCTCAGCCCCAGAATGACTTCATTTTCGCCATTGTCTGCGAGGAGCTGGGCTTTGTGGGAGCGGTGGGTCTTGTGGCGCTCTATCTGGTCTTTATTTACCGCGGGCTTATCATTGCCAAGCGGGCGCCCGATGTTTTTTCGGCGATCACCGCAATCGGTATTGTGGGTCATGTGGGCATTCAGGCCTTTCTGAATATGCTGGTGGTGACCGGCGTTTTCCCCAATACCGGCATATCCCTGCCGTTTATCAGCTATGGCGGCTCCTCGCTTGTCATGCTGATGGCGGAGATGGGCATTCTCCTGTCGATCTCCCGCGCGGCAAGCTTAGATAAGTAACGGCGGCTGGGGAATGAAAAAAGTGAAAATACATGGAAACCATATGGGGCTTGACAAACAGGCCCCATATGGTTTATGATAATCTTATCGTGGATCGGAGGAGATATGGCATGCGAGTTCTTTTGACGGGCGGCGGTACGGCAGGGCATGTGAACCCTGCGCTAGCGATTGCGGATATGATCCGGGAAAGGGAGCCCGATTCGGTGATCGAATATATCGGAACCGAGAAGGGAATTGAAGCAAAGCTTGTCGGTCTTCGAAACTTGGCCTTTCATCCCATCCGTGTGCGCGGGCTCTCCCGCTCGCTCTCTCCGGCCAATGTCAAGGCGCTCTTTCAGGCTTTTCGGGCGGTTGGTGAGTGCAAAAAGCTGATCCGGGATTTTCGGCCGGATATTGTTATCGGAACCGGCGGCTACGTATCTTGGGCTCCGGT
>CAZGQH010000097.1:0-6103 GCA_964527575.1 uncultured Lachnospiraceae bacterium | reverse complement strand
CGTTCAGCACTGTCCGTATCATGCCCTTATTGGGGTGTGCAGGTGCCTCCGGCTTTGTCGGTGGTCCTGACTATAAAGGATATTATGTCTCTTGGATGTCAATCACCACATATTCCGAGCGGCAGCCGGTTTTGAAGCGCAGTGCCCAGCCCGCAATGCCGGAGGTGACGATAAAGGTTGTGTCGCCCCGTTTTTTGAGGCCATAGGTGGCATCGTTCACGCCGAGCCATTCGCCCACCCGGTTGATCGGGAGAAGTTGGCCGCCATGGGTGTGGCCGGAGAGCACAAGATCGACGCCGCTTTCTGCCTGCGCCCCGTAATCGCTCGGCTGGTGGTCGAGGACGATCTGATATTTTGTCCGGTCGAGTCCTGCAAGAAGGGTCTCCATGTTGGCGCGCTCTTCCGAGCGGTCGCGGCGGCCGATGACATAGAAACGGTTGTCGATCAGAACGCTCTCGTCCCGAAGGACGGTGACGCGATTTTTTTCCAGCTCTCCGATCAGGTCGTCGGCGGTAAAGGGCCGGTTCGGATCATAGCCTTCGTCATGGTTGCCGAAAGAAAAGTAAACGCCGTAGGGGGCAGAGAGCTTTCCCAGCGCCCGGCAGGCAGCGATCATATCCTCTTTCGCCGTGCTCTCATCCACAAAGTCCCCGGTGATAAGGACGAGGTCGGGGGAGAGGGCGTTGATCTCCTCTACATACTTGCCGAGGCCCTCCCCGTCAAAGCTGGTGCCGATGTGGGCGTCGGCGAATTGGACGATGCGGAGGTCTCCCAGCTCCTTGCCGGTGACGAGGGAGTAGGAGGTGGCTGTTACATTCTCCGAAAGGAAAAATCCTACCGCCAGATAGATTGCGGTGAGGGACAGGGCGAAAAGGCCGGCAAGGCTTTGCCGGAAGCCTTTCTTTCGCAGCTTTGCGAGAAGAAAGAAGAAAAGATCGAAGAGCAGCCAGAAGAGCGTCAGGTGAATCAGCATAACGATGGCGTTCATAAAGCCGAGAAACAGCCAGACTGCACCGAAAAGAAGCAGCAGAGAAAGAAGTCCCAGGAAAAAGGAAAGCAACCGTTGGTTGCGCGTATTCTGCCCGACTATTTTGGACGCAATCCGGCCGATGACAGGGAAGCGGCCGATCCGGCAGGCGAGGTACATGGAGGCGGCAAGGGCTGCCGCTGCGAGAAAAAGCATCAGGATAATCCACATGGCGACACCTATATAAGAGGAAAGTGAAAAGGGAAGAGTGAAGAAGTGCTGGGTCTGAAGCAGCACTTCTCAAGGCAATGCTTCAGACCCAGCATCCGGCGATTATTTTTTGATGATCGATTTGTTCCACATGGGGGGAGCCTCATAGCCTAAAAGGTTGACGGTGGTGGCCGCCAGGTTGGCAAGGCCGTAGTCGTCATCCTTCACCACCTTGTAGCTGTCGGAATAGAAGTTGTCGTAGAAGATGCAGGGCACCGGATTCAGCGTATGGCTGGTCTTGGCCTTGTAGGAGCCGTCTGCCCCCATTTTCGGATTGCCCTTTTTGTCGGTCTCATACATCTCGTCCGAGTTGCCGTGGTCGGCGGTGATGATGGCCACGCCCTTCATCTCGTCGATGACCGGGAGCAGGCGGGCCAGCTGCAGGTCGAGCGCCTCCAGCGAGACCACGGTGGCGAGGAAATTGCCGGTGTGCCCTACCATGTCGCCGTTGGGGAAGTTGGCGCGGATATACTTGTACTTGCCGCTGCGGATCAGCTCGATGAGTTTATCGGTGATTTCGGCGCACTTCATCCAGGGGCGCTGCTCGAAAGGCACCACATCCGAGCGGATCTCGAAGTAGCTTTCCAGTTCCTCGCTGAACTTGCCGCTGCGGTTGCCATTCCAGAAATAGGTCACATGGCCGTACTTCTGCGTCTCGGAGATCGCCGCCTGAGGAATGCCGGTGTTCGCCAGATATTCGCCCATGGTGTTGGTGATCTCCGGGGGATTGACCAGATAGCGGGAGGGAATGTGGGCATCGCCGTCGTACTCCAACATGCCGGCATAGATCACTTTCGGATAGCGCACCCGGTCAAACTTGTCAAAGTCGGCCTCGTCGAAGGCGCGGGAGATCTCGATGGCGCGGTCGCCGCGGAAGTTGTAGAAGATCACGCTGTCGCCGTCGTTGATGGTGCCCACGGGGCTGCCGTTCTCGGCGATGACGAAGGGGGGGAGATCCTGGTCAATGGCGCCGGTTTCGTTCCGCAGGGTGACGACGGCTTCGTGAGCCGAGGCAAACTGCCGGCCGATGCCTAAGACGTGGGTCTGCCAGCCCAGCTCGACCATGGGCCAGTTGGCCTCATAGCGATCCATAGTGATCTTCATGCGGCCGCCGCCCGAGGCGATTTTCGCGTCAAATTCCGGGGTGTTGAGAGCAGCGAGCAGCTCTTCGAAGGGATCCACATAGTCGAGAGCCGAGGTTTCGCCCACATCGCGGCCGTCCAGCAGAATGTGGATGCGAACCCGGGATACCCCCTCTTCCTTGGCTTCGCGGAGCATGGCCTCCAGATGGGCGATATGGGAGTGGACATTGCCGTCCGAGAACAGGCCGATGAAATGCAGGGTGGAATTCTTATCCTTCACATTGGACACCAGGCTGCGCCAGGTGTCGGAGGTGAACATTTTCTTCGATTCAATCGAGTTCGAGACCAGTTTGGCGCCCTGGGCGAAGACCTGTCCCGAGCCCAGTGCATTATGTCCCACCTCGGAATTGCCCATGTCGTCGTCGCTGGGCAGACCGACTGCGGTTCCGTGCGCTTTCAGCTTGACCCAGGGGTAATTTGCCATCAGACGGTCAAGGGTGGGGGTTTTGGCCTTGGCTACCGCGTTGGCGTCGGTGTCGGGTGCAAGACCCACGCCGTCCATTACGATGGTGACCACCGGTCCTTCCACGCCGGCAAAAAGGGAAGATTTTTTGAGTTCTGACATAACTGCCTCCGTATCTTTATGCTTGTCTGTTTCGCTTCTGAAAATATTATAAACCGGAATTGTGAATAAACCGTGTATTTCCCTGAAGATTTTTCTATATTTGTATAAAGCCGGAAGATTTTTCGGTCGGGTTTCCTTTCTTCTGCCTTGACCGCAATCTTTACTTTGTAAAAGCATGACCTCCTTTGTAATAAAAATTATTCGAGGTAAAAAATATTCGAGGGCGGCTTCATCGGACCCGGCTGGGCTTGGCGGGGAAAAACACTTCTTTACCGTTTGGTATCAAAGTACCATTCTTTACAAAAATGCCCGGAAACAGAGTTGACAAGCAGGAGAGGCTTCGCTATAATACAGACATAAAGACGGCCGAACAAAAAGACGGCCGCGGCGGCCGTACAAACGGGGAGGCGGGACGGATGGACAGGAAGGACAGAGAGAGGCGTCAGGAGACGGAAAAAGCGAAAAAAGAGCCGATAAAAGCAAAGGCCGGGCTTCATGACCGGCACCGGGAGCGCTTGCGTCAGAAATACCGGGAGGCGCGGGACTCGCTGGCCGATCACGAGCTTTTGGAGCTCTTTCTCTTTCCCCTGCTGCCCCGGAAGAACACCAATCCGCTGGCACATGCCCTGATCGAGCACTTCGGTTCCCTCGACCGTGTGCTGGAGGCCGACCCGGCGGCGCTCTGTCAGGTGGAGGGGATCGGGGAGAAGACTGCTTTGGCCCTCTCACAGGTGTCCTATCTCTGGCGGCGGAGCGAGGAGGCCAAGGAACGCCGCGAGGGCGGAGCCCTCGACACGATCGACAGGCTGGGGCACTTCTTTCTCGCCAAGTACCGGGGCGTTACCGAGGAAGTTGTCTATCTTTTGCTCCTCGACAGCAGAGCGCGGCCGATCGACTGCCGGAAGCTCTCGGAAGGGCTTGCCGACTGTTCGGAGATCGACTGCGCCAGGATCGTAAAGTATGCCCAACTGCATAAGGCCACGCGGGTGGTGCTCGCCCACAACCATCCCGGCGGCACTACCCAGCCTTCGGACAGCGATATGACGGTGACCCTCTACCTCCGCCGGGTACTCGCCCCCATCGGCATCCGACTGGAGGAGCATATCCTTGTGGCCGACGGAAACTATTATCCGCTGCTGGCGGCGGAGGAAAAGCGGACAGAAAGGGTATGAAAACATTAGAATGAATATACGGGATTTTTTAGGGGACGAGAACGAAAAGCCCCTCGACCGCCTGCCGGCGGACGGCGGTCTCTGCGGTATTTTCCGCAGCATCACCTGTATCGGAGACAGTCTCTCCTCCGGAGAGTTTGAGGCGGTGGATGAGGCAGGGCACCGCACCTATCACGATAAATTCGACTATTCCTGGGGACAGTATCTGGCACGGATGGCGGGTTTGCGGGTGCAGAATTTCTCCCGGGGCGGTATGACGGCGGCGGAGTATATGGAGAGCTTTGCCGAGGAGAAGGACTTCTGGGATCCCGACAAGGCCACCGACGCCTATATCATCGCCTTGGGAGTGAACGATCTCTATTACCGCAGCTTCCCCTTGGGGACGATGGCGGATGTTTCCTCTGACTGGCGGAAGAACGAAAAGAGCTTTGCCGGCTATTACGCCGGTATTGTTTCCCGGATCCGGGAGTTTCGCCCCGACGCCTATTTCTTCTTTATGACGCTGCCGCGGGAAGAGTTTTTTGCCGATAAAGCCGATCTTGCCGACCGGCATGCGGCTTTTCTTGCCGATCTTGCCGCCTGCACGCCCCGCTCCTACCTCCTTGACCTTCGCCGCTATGGTCCGGAGTATGACGCGGAATTTCGGAAGAACTTCTTCATGAGCGGCCATATGTCCCCGGCCGGCTATCTTCTCACGGCGAAGATGGTGGCGGCTTACATCGACTACATCATCCGGCACAATATGAGGGATTTTAAGGAGACCGGCTTTATCGGAACACCCTATTACAACGCGGAAGAACGTTCTTAAATAATATAAAAAGGCAGATTAACTTTGTAAACAGGCCTGCCGGCTTTCTGGAAAGAAGGCCGGCAGGCCTGTTTTGTTGGATTATCACAAAAAAAGACACATATCAGTGCATTTTTCATACTATCTTTTCTATAAAAAAGATGATAAAATAAAGTCGGATCGGTGTCGGTTCTTCGATCGGCGTGCCTGAGAGCGCCGGGAAAAAGAGCTTTCCGCAAAGGCTCTTCCCGGAGAACCGGCCGGAATACAATTTTACATCAAAAAAGGAAAGGTGTTAAGCAAGATGGAACGCAAGCACAGTTTTTCGACAAAAGCTCTGTCACTGTTTCTGGCTGTGATTCTGGTTGCCGCGCTGATTCCCGCCTTCGTCTCTTTGGCTGAGGTGCCGGAATATGAGGAAGAGCCCGGGATCCTTACCTTCGAGCAGGGCAATCTGGCCAGAGGAGAGGGCGTGCAGCTTATCTCCCAGTACGATTCCCATTATGACCTTGAATGGGGATGGCAGAATACTAACATTTTCGACGGCAAGATGAATACGGTGGTGACCGAAGAGGGTACGAGCACCGGCGGTTTCCACACCAAGACCGATGCCTTGAACGAGTTCGACCAAAATATTTTTGACGTTAATCACAGCGAGTGGGTGGGCTATAACTTCGGTAAGCCGGTTGCCTTCGATACGGTTGTGGTCTATCCCAGCATGGATACCGACGGACGCTGCGTAGGCATGCCCAATGCCTTTGCCATTGAGGTTTCGGTGGACGGTGAGAACTACAAAAAGGTTTATGAGACCTACTGCTACGATATTCCCGAGTTCGGCCCCCAGACATTCCAGTTTGACGAGGTAACCGCTCAGTATGTCCGCTTTACGGCACTTTCGGTCAACAAGGATTCGAAGGGCAAATTTGCCATGAAGCTCTCCGAGCTGGCGGTTTACAAGAAGGGCTATGAGAATACCACGCCCTACTGCCCCAATCTGGCGATCGATAAGCCGGTGACTTCTACCGACTATCTTGTTTCTGCTCCCACTTGGACGCTGAATAATATCAACGACGGCGATTGCTACAATCTGGTTAAGACGAGGTATAACTGGGGACAGTTTGCCGGCTGGCATACGCTGCTGGATAACTCCGATGACGCTTGGATTCAGATCGATCTTGAGGAAAAGACCGCCTTTGACAA
>CAZGQH010000096.1:0-6179 GCA_964527575.1 uncultured Lachnospiraceae bacterium | reverse complement strand
CTTTCTGCGCCCGCCTCAGACTCTTTTATTTATGAAAATTTACGCCGTATAATCGGAAGAAGCGCTCAGAAGAACCGTACCGTCCGGTCCGGTAACCGTCACGGACAGCTTGGTATAGGCACCCTCGGGAATGCCGGTAATCACATTGCCGAAGATAGCACAGCCCTCCGCCGCCGTATAGCGGTCGCCCGCCGCGGTAATGCTGCGGTAGAGCTCGTAATCCGAATCCGTGCCGCCAAGCTTTCTTTCCACCGTCTTCGTGCCGCCTTCCTCGCCCGCAAGGTCAAAGGTGATCTTCACATTGACAAAGGGGATATCGGCAAGCTTGCTCTCATTGAGAACCAATATGACGCGCAGATCGCGGGTACCGGCTGCTTCGCCCACTCTTTCCTGGCAGTAGGCCGTAAAGGCATCCTTGCTGGAGAGGGTCTTGTTTTCGGTATACCAGACCTCCATCTCGGCCAGCTGAATGTAGGTTCTGCCATCATCGCTGGGCTTTTCCCAGGGATCGTCGGTCCAGATGCGGATATAACGGGCCTCGACGGTATCAAAGGTCACGGTAAGAGGATCCTGATTCGAAACGGGAGTCTCGCAGCTCACCTCGGTAATATCAAACCAAATCAGACCGTTGGAGGAATACTGCACCTTGAAGGTCTTGGGAATACCCGACCACTTGCCTTCGTCGCCGCCGGTACTGGCCGAATAGAGAACCAGTTTATTGACCGCCGTCAGCCGCTCGAATTCCACGCCGCAGGACATGGGAGGAACGCCGTTCACCGGGGTGGAGAAACCGCCGACTTGCTCAATAATCCCGTTATTCAGAAGCGGAGGGTTCCAGTCATTGTTATTCAGAGCCGCCGAAGCAAAAGCAGTTCCGCCCAGTGCCAGATTCACACCGGGAGTATACACAGCCTCTTCCTTGCCGGGCGTTGCCGGAATTTCGCTCTTCGCGGTATCGTAAATCTCAAACTCGGAAAGCTTGACATGGCCGTTTCGTGTCATGGAAAGACGAACGGCAGTCGCCTCGGTCTTGTCAAAGGTAAACTCGATGGGACCCCATTCGGTAGGCATGGTGTCGAGAGAACCCACCTCGGTCCATTCCTCACCGTCGACAGTTACCTCGATCTTCATCGTCAAAGGAAGATACAGACCGTCACGCCATTCTTCCCCAGGCATGCGACTATGCTCATAACGCTCGGTAGCCGGCCAGATCACGACTTTGTCAACTGCAGTCGGCTCGCCGAGAGCAATTTCAATCCAAGCAGGAGCATTGGCGGCTTCGCCGACACCCGTATGCCAACCGGTAATCTGACCATAGTTAGCACCCAACGACATGTTATACGGATTGCCGTCGTTGATATTGCCAAGACTCCACACGTTTCCGTCGGTGTGGCAGGGAGAACTGGTAACCGGCTTGCCTACCGCCAGATTGGGGCAGTAAGGCTCGGTATTCTCATAATCCTTGTCGTAAACCGCCATTTCGGCAAGCTTCAGTGCCCAATGACCGGACTTATCCTTATTCAGGGAGATAGCGTTAAAACGGACAAACCGTGCGGTAATCTCGCCAAACTGAAAGATCTGCGGACCATATTCCGGAATATCATAAGCTGCGGTGCTGTAAACCGTCATCCAGGAATCGCCATCCGCCGACACCTCAATCGAAAAGGCGTTGGGCATACCGTAGCAAACGCCATCCTGATCCCGGCAGGGATAGACCATGACCGTATCAAAGGTCCGATAGCCGGGGAACTGGTAACTGATCCACTCACTATGATTGCTATTCCACACGCCGTTGCCCACGTTTGTGTGAAAGCCGCCGTTGGAGCCTGCCGACACTTCATTCAGGGTACCGTCGTTGATGTTGGTAATAGCCCAACCCCAGCTGGGATCGTAATGGGGAGCATACTGGGAGCTGACCAAAACCCTTTCCTCTCTTGCCAGGTTGCCGGCCTCAAAGGAGAGCTCATCGGGATCTTCTCCTTCAGCCAGCGAAGCAAAGGCGGGAATCAGGGCCACTACCATGACGAGAGTCAGAAGAAGAGCCAGTGCTCTCGCCTTAAAACTGTACTTACATTCCATGTTTCTTGCCATACCTTTCTCTGTTTTTGTCGAAAATGAGCGGCAGCTGACCCGTATGTAGGAAAAGAGCGTAACAAAAAACAATGATAAGACTGCCTGCCCAAAAAATCCGACACTTATGCACCTATATTTTAGCACAATCTCACAAGAGAAGATAGTGTGAAAAGTGTCTAATTATCTGTCTTTTTTTGTTGTCTTTCTGTTTTAGATTGAACCGAATTTGTCTATTTTCACAAAATTGTTCCTTTTGACCGTCCGGTCGAAGGATTCTCACAGAGAAGCCATCCCTTCTCTACCCCATTCCCCGTCGGTTTTTGAGCCGGGAAAAGAGCGGCAAACATGTCCTCAACCAAAGCGGACAAGCTCCGTCATAAAGAAAGAAGATCGTCGAAGAAAAGCCCGACAAAAAAGAGATCCCAAAGCGGGATCTCCTTTTTGCTTATTTAATAATACAAATTCAATCGAATGATACAAATTCAATCGAAGTACCGGTTGAGAAGGCGATTACTTCGAAACAGACAGAATCACATCGTTGCCATTCGAGATGGTCACCTTCACGCCGGTGTAGGCCCCATCGGGAATGTCGGTAATCACATTACCGAAGATAGCACAGCCATCCGCAGCGGTATAGGTGTCCCCGCCTGCCGTCGCCTTCTGATAGAGCGTATAATCGGAATCGGCACCGCCAAGCTTTCCTTCCACGGTCTTTGTACCGCCGGCAGCCAGCGTGAATTCGATTTTTACATTCAGGAACGCCGCGTCGGGCAGCTTTGCCAGATTGGCCACCAACAGTACCCGCAGGTCGTGGGTATTGCCTTCGCCTTCCTTCTCCTGATAGTAAGCCGAGAAGGCATCCTCGCTGGAGAGAAGGAAAGGATCGTAGTAAAGCTCCATCTCAGCAAGCTGGATGTAGGTTCTGCCGCCGTCGCTGGTCTTCGCCCAGGCGTCATCGGTCCAGATGCGGAAATACTTGGCTTCTACCTCTTTGAAGGTCACGGTAAAGGGATCCTGACCCGAAACCGGAGTCTCAAAGCTCACTTCGGTAGCATCGGTCCAGTTGATGTTGTTGTTGGAATACTGCACTTTGAAGGATCTCGGAATACCCGACCAAACGCCTTCATCCTCTCCGGTAGCGCCCGAATAGAGCACCAGCTTGTTTGCCACAACCACATCGGAAAAAGCTATGCCGCAGTAATACACCGGACCCACATCGGCAGGAAGAGTGGTAAAACCGCCGGAGGCCTCAATGACGCCGTTGTTCAGATTCGTAGTATGCCAGGGAGCGACCAGAACAGAAGTGGAACCAAAAGCATTGCCCTCGGGAGCCAGATTCACGCCGGGTCTCTTCGTCGCCACACCGGGAGTAACCATCTTCTCGGTATCGTAAATTTCAAATTCCGAAAGCTTTACATGATTATTGCGGGTCATGTAAAGACGGACAGCCGTCGCCTCGGTGCGATCAAAAGTAAACTCAATGGGTCCCCATACGGTGGGCATGGTATCGAGAGAATCCACTGCGACCCAGTTGTCCCCCACCATTACTTCGATCTTCATGGTCAGGGGAAGGGTCAGACCATCTTGCCACTCGCCGTCCGCTGTGCGGCCGAGTTCAAAGCGCTGGGTAGCGGGCCAGATCACAACTTTATCCACAAAGGTCTTTTCGCCGAGATCGATGGCGATCCAAGCATCCTCTGTGGTATTCGACGCCACAGAGTGCCAACCGACCAGCTGACCGTAGTTGGTCGCCGTCGCCATGTTATAGCGATTGCCGTCGTTGATCAAAGCAGGCACCCAAGTCTGGTCGACGTGGGTCGCCGAGCTGGTCATAGTCTTGCCTACCGCCAGATTGGGGCAATAGGGCTCGGTGTTCTTATAGTTCCTGTCATAAACCGCCATCTCGCAGATCTTGGTGGCGAAAACACCGCTGCTGTCCTTATTCATGGAAATCGCCACAAAACGGACATAGCGGGCGGTCACCGCAGTAAACTGAGCGGTCTGTCCGCCAAGAGCAGTAACATCCTGCGCAAAGGTCTCAAATACACGGAAATAGTTCACGCCGTCCTCGGAAACCTCAATGGCATAGGCGTTGGGCATACCGGTGACACTGCCGTTGTCTTCCTTGCTGGGATAGACCACGACCGTATCAAAGGTCTTGGGCTCGCCAAAATCGTAGCCGAACCACTCGGAGTGATTGCCGGCGCCGGCCGCCTTGTTGGAGTGGAAGCCGCCTACGCCGTCGGCAACGCCGTCATTCAGCTTCGCGGGATCCCAGATCCCGTCAATATGAGGGGTTCTTCCCTCTTCGGTCGAGGTAATGACCGTCACTCCTTCGCCCATCGCCAGATTGCCGGACTCGGCCGAGAGATCTCCCTCCGCCGCCAGCGAAGCAAAAACGGGGACAAAAGCAACTACCATGACGAGCGTCAGAAGAAGTGCCAGCGCTTTTGTCTTAAAACTGTACTTATTTTTCATTTTTCTGCCATACCTTTCTCTTTTTTTGCCGAAAAACAGAAGCCGCTATCCCCTTACGCCAACCGACCGGACACCCTGACTGGGATCCAAATAAATCAATCCGCGTCTTTTGGGAACAGAGAATAACTTTTCCCCATCTTTCGACAAGGAGGTGCTTTTTATTGTAGCACAATTCCCTATGAGAAGATAGTGTTCAAAGTGCTTATTTTTGTGTCCGTTTTTGTGTTTTGCTGTTTTTCATCGAACAAATTATGCCTATAAGCAGTCTTTTCCCATGCTATTTCCCATAATTTTCCTTTCGGGCTGTCTGCCCCACCCGCCGACCCCAAAGCAACACATGGCAAAAACAGGCGATACCGGGATAGCAAAAAGGAAAAGCAAAAAAGAGACCCCATAAAGGCGTCTCTTTTTTGCTTTTGCGTTATAATGCCATAAAGTTCCCGATCCGGAAACGATTACTTCATCGAAACATTCAGAAGCTCGGTAGTACCGTTCGTGATGGTCACCTTCACGTTGGTATAGGCGCTTTCGGGAATATCGGTGATGACATTGCCGAAAATAGCACAGCCCTCGGTGGCGGTATAGGTGTCCCCGCCTGCCGTCGCCTTCTGATAGAGCGTATAATCGGAATCCGCACCGCCAAGCTTTCCTTCCACGGTCTTCGTACCGCCGGCAGCCAGCGTGAATTCGATTTTCACATTCAGAAACGCCGCGTTGGGCAGCTTCGCCAGATTGGCCACCAACAGCACCCGCAGGTCGTGGGAAGCGCCCTCGCCCTCTTTCACCTGATAGTAAGCCGAGAAGGCATCCTCACTGGTCAGGGTAAAGGGATCGTAAAAGACCTCCATCTCGGCCAGCTGAATGTAGGTAAAGTTACTGTCACTGGTCTTCGGATAGGGATCGTCGGTCCAGATGCGGACATACTTGGCGTCCACGGCATCGAAGAGAATCGTCAGAGAGGTATCGCTGGACACCGGCTCCTCGCAGGTTCTCACCGCCGCATCGATCCAGTTCAGCTCATCCACCGAATACTGAATCTTGAAGGAACGGGGAATACCCGACCAATTGAGATTCCCGTCCACATCGGTCTCCAGCAGATTATCGGCGGAATAAAGCACGATTTTGTTGATACGGGTCAGCTGCTTGAACTCGTAGCCGCAGTAAAGCACACCGTCCGCGCCGCCCGCCGCAGTGGTAAAGCCGCCGGAAATTTCCACTTCCCCGTTGTTCAGGTACTGAGGACCCCAGTATTGATCGCTGATCATTGAGTTGGCAAAAACCTTGCTTTCAAGAGCAAAGTTGACGCCAGTCTCAACCCGGACCGTCTCTTCACCCGGCTTTTCGGGGGTGACGGTCTTGGAGGTATCGAAAATCTCAAGCTCGGAGAGCTTGACATAGCGGCTGCGTGTCATGTAAAGACGGACATAGCGCGCCTCGGTCTTATTGAAGGTAATCTCAATCGGTCCCCAGGTCTCGGGCATCTCGGAGACAGAAGCGATTTCGGTCCAGCTCTCGGCATCCTGCGAAATCTCAACCTTCATGGTGTCGGGAAGGAACATATTGTCGGTCCAAGCGCCTTCCGGGCTTGCACCAAGCCAATAGCGCTCGGTAGAGGGCCAGACCACCAC
>CAZGQH010000095.1:0-6234 GCA_964527575.1 uncultured Lachnospiraceae bacterium | reverse complement strand
ATACTATACCCATCAACGAGGCCTTTTAGGAGGCTATGGCGGCCGGAGAGCGGGGGGAGGCGGTCTGTCCTTTCTGTACGCTGGCAGGGAAGCTGGAGGAGGACGAGCTGGATCTGATTCTCGGGGCCTCCATGATGGAGCCGGATATCCGTATTCAGACCAATGAGAAGGGCTTCTGTCGGGATCATTTTTCCAAGATGCTCCGCCGCCAGAAGCGACTGCCGCTGGCGCTGATGCTCGAAAGCCACCTGAATGAGTTGGAGGCCTATCTTGGCAGGAAGGGCCTGCTCGGAACCTCGCCGGAAAAGGGAGCAAAGCGGCTGGCGGCGCTTCGGGGGGACTGTTATGTATGTGGACGGGTGGAGAAAAATCTCGGTCGGATGCTTGCCAATGCCGTCTATATGTGGGAGAGCGACCCTGCCTTTGTCGCCAAGGTCAAGAGGCAGCGCTGTATTTGCCTTGTGCACTTTTCCCTCCTGCTGGATGCGGCAGGCGGGTTGGGAAAAAAGAAATTTGCCGCTCTTTATGCCGATTTCTCCGAGCCGACCTTTGCCTACCTTACTTCGCTCTGCGGCGATGTTTCCCATTTCTGCAAGAAATTTGATTACCGCTACGAGGATGAGCCCTGGGGCAACGCCAAGGATTCGGTGGAGCGGGCAATTCGGTTTTTGGCAGGGGACTGATCTTCCAAAAGCGCCTTTTTTCGGATATTTTGCCCGAAGAAGGGCGCTGATTTCTTGGATGCCAAAGGAAAAGCCGCTTTTCGTGGAAAAAAAGGCTTTGTGAGGGAGTGTAGAATTTTGAGTATGTTTTTTGTGAAGATTACACAAAGAATATTTAACCATAATTGGTGAACAATCTGTGACAAACGCGTAATTATAAATTACTCTTTCGGCTTTGATGAGAAAGAGCAACAAATTTCGGGATCATGTTCAAATAATACGGAATTTTATCTTTAAAATGAGTAATTTATATTTACACTATTTGAAATCGGCAAAAACGCCGCTTCAAGACACTCGCGGAGCCGTGTTGATATCGGTTCGAAAAAAGTTTAAAATTGAGTAAAAAAGCGCGGAACCATCCCGTTTTGCGCCGTCTGCGGAAAGGATTTTTTCCTTGACAAAAAAAAAGCGGTATGGTATTATAATAGCAAGAAACTGCATCATGATTCTGCACATTAGCGGACCCCATATTGGCCGTCCACAAAACGGTCAATATTTTTGTCGAGAAAAGGAAAAACGGCTGCTCCGGCGACCTTTTTCGGCAGGGGCCGGCCTTTCTTTACGATCTGCAAGGCAGAGCAGACCGGTATTCCCGGTTTTGCATGCGGCGGATCGGCCGAAAACAGCAGCTGGTCTGTCTTTCTGAAAACCGCGGAAGAAGCCGGAAACGGAACCATTCCGCTCGGTTTTGCTGAAGATCCCGCAAAATCCCGCTGCATTTTTTTGGCGGCCGACGGCTTTTGGCATCCGGACATCCTGCTCCGGTACTGCCCGCTGTCCGCGTGATGCCGCAGGCGACCCCGAATTTTCCCGGTACCAAGAGTCTTCGCCGGTCATCCGGCCGGCATACCTGAGAGGACTTATGGCGCCTGCTCTTCCGACGCTTTCCGTCGGAAACAATTCTTCAGGAGGAAACTGGCAAATGAAACACCCAAAACTCATCAAAGCGCTTGCGTTCTTGCTTGCTGTGCTGACGATCATTTGTCCCGGTGCGATCGTTTCGTCGGCCGCGGGCAACAGCGGCTCAGGCTCGGGCTCCTCGTCTTCGGACTCGCTGACCGACCTTCTCAGCGCCATCAAGTATAAGGACTATCTCGCAAGATATACGCAGGTGAAGAACGCGACCAAGACCGTCACGCTGACGGGGGACGCGCTTGTTGCTTATGCAGAGGAGATCACCGACGCATATCGCGATGTGTATCTTACCGACAAAAACGGAACTCCCGTTACCGACGATGCCGGCAACAAGATCAATAAATTTGTTGCCGATAAAGACGCGATTACCCACGCGGGACAGATTGCGATCGTTCAGGAGAAGGAGGGCGTCAAGTGCCTCTACCTGCCCGAGAACGGTACGGTGGGCTGGACGATTGATGTTCCGGAAACCGCCAAGTATAACGTCATCTTCCGCTATCTGCCCAATGATGGCAGCACCGGCGAGGAGTCCAAAACCACCTCGATCGAGCGCTCGTTCTACATAAACGGCCGGATGCCTTATTACGAGGCGCGCTTCCTCACCCTGACCAAGGTTTGGGTGGATGATGCGGACTCTTATCAAAAGGATGAAAACGGCAATGTGATCTATATTGAGGATGCAAGCGGAAACAAGGTGCCTCAGTTCAAGACCGATATCAACGGAAACGAGATCAAGGCCGATAAGGTGCAGGCTCCCGAATGGAGAACCTACAATTGTATGGATTCCACCGGCTATGTGACGGTTCCGCTCCTCTTCTATTTCGCAGAGGGCAGGAATACCGTTGCGCTGGAGGCGCAGCGGGAGGCCATGTTCATCTCCGAGATCACGCTGGCTCCTGCCGATAATGCCTCTTCCTATGACGAGTATTACAAGAAGTATTCCGATATGGGTGCCACGGATTACAGCGGCTCCCCCATCCGGGTGCAGGCCGAGTATCCCTCTGCCACCAGCGAGAATACCATTTATGCTACCAACGACCGCAGCAGCTACATCACGCAGCCCCAGAGCCCCTCGAAGGTTCTGATGAACTCCCTGGGTGGGGACGGCGGCGAAAAGTGGCAGACCCTCGGTCAGTGGGTGCGTTACTCGGTGGAGGTGCCCGAGAGCGGATTCTACACGCTGGTGTTCCGCTTTAAGCAGAGCGTTCTGGAAGGTACTTTCTCCTCCCGTACGCTGCGTGTCCGTCTGGCAAGCGAAACCGAGGCTACGGTTCCTTGTGACGAAGCTTACTACCTCCAGTTCAATTACAGCGATGACTGGCAGGTTCAGGGCCTGAACTCGGGTGACGGCCGTGTCTACCGGCTCTATCTGGAGAAGGGCGTCAACGACATCGAGCTGGAGGCTTCCTTCGGCAACATGTCGGAGATCCTGCAGCGTGTGTCCAACTCCATGGTTACCGTAAACAACATTTATATTAAGATCCTCCGGATTACCGGTGCAACTCCCGATAACAACCGTGACTACGGCTTCTACGATATTATGCCTGATGACGTGGATGAGCTTCTCGTTCAGGCAAAGGAGCTGCAGGACGTGGCCGACCTCTTTGAAGAAATCGTCGGCACAGCGGGCTCTCACGCTAAGACCTTGGAGACGGTGGCAATGCTTCTTCAGAAGATGGGCTCCAATGAGTCGAATATCGCCCGGAACTTAGGCAACCTGAAGAACAATCTGGGTACGCTTGGTACCTGGCTTCAGACCTCGATGAATCAGCCCTTGCAGCTCGATTATATTCAGGTGCAGAACCCGGATATCGAGAAGGAAGGCCTTCCTAAGGCGGTGGAGAATTTCTTCCAGGCCATGTGGTATGAAATCAGCATGTTCTTTGTCAGCTTTACCACCAACTACGATACCCTCGGTGCTCTTGAAGAAGTAGACAAAGATAATGTGATCACGGTCTGGACCACCCTCGGCCGTGACCAGGCGCAGATCATCCGGAACCTGATTACCAACGGCTACAACTCCAAGACCGAAGGCTACAGCGTGGTGCTGGAGCTGGTTGCGGGCGGTTCACTGATTCCTTCGATCCTCGCCGGCGTGGGTCCTGACATCTCTATGGGACACGGTTCGGGCGATGTTATCAACTGGGCAATCCGTTCTGCCGTGGTGAGCGTGGATGAAATGGAAGGCTATGACGAGGTAACCTCCTGGTTCTCGCCGGCGGCGATGGTGCCTCTGACCCTCCGCGAGCTCTACTGGGCTGCCGATGTGAGCGAGGCGGAGAAGAGCGCTGCCTATCCCTTCACCACCGAAGATTATCAGAGCTATCTTACTTACAATAAAGAGTGTGCCCGCGGCGAGGAGCTTGACCTCGGTCAGTATGCCTACTCGCTGGCCCGCTCCAAGGGCTATTATGCGGCCCTTTACACCGATCCCTCCGACGGCCTCGAGTATTATTATAAGGAAACGGTTTACGGACTTCCCGAAACCCAGTCCTTCTCGATGCTCTTCTATCGGGCGGATATCTTCCTCGATCTCGGTATTGAAGCACCCAAAACCTGGCAGGAGCTTTTGGCCATCGTGCCGCGTCTTCAGGGCGAGCACATGGATGTGGCCTTCCCCACGTCGCTGGGCGGTCTTCAGCTCTTCCTCTACCAGATGGGTGGGGAGATGTATACCGACGACGGCCGTACCATCAACATCGACTCTGACCTGGGGCTTGAAGCCTTCGAGTACCTTTGCCAGTTCTTTGAACAGTACCGGTTCCCCATTTCCTACGATTTCTCGAACCGTTTCCGCAGCGGTGAGATTCCGATCGGTATCATGGATTACACCACCTACACGCAGCTGAGCGTTTACGCGACTGAAATCAAGGGTCTTTGGCAGTTTGTTCCGCTGCCCGCCTACACGATTTACGACGAGCAGGGCAATGTGACCTATTCGAACAACGATGCGGTTTCGGGCGTTTCGGCCATCATCATGGTGCGCAATGAGGATCGGGATGAGGAAAAGACCAAACAGGCCTGGGAGTTTATGAAATGGTATGTCTCGGCTGAGACCCAGACCTCCTATGCCAACGAGTTGACCGCTCTTCTCGGTTCGGTCTCCAAGCACAACACCGCCAATATGGAGGCACTTGAGTCCCTGCCCTGGACTACCACCGAAAAGAACAATCTGATGGAACAGTTCCAGCATCTGTCGGCGGTTCCCGAGTATCCCGGAAGCTATATCATTTCCCGTTATGTGAACTTTGCCTTCCTGGCTGTCTACAATGAAAATGCCAACGCTTCGGATTCTCTCCAGAGCTACATTATTGAAATCAATAAAGAGCTCACGAGAAAGCGTCAGGAATTCGGAATGGCGTATTACGATATCTCCTATTCGGGCGGCGAATAAGTCCCCTGGCCCCATCTGCCGGATAATCCGGCAGATGGGCAGAGAATCGTTCTAAATTCAATTTAAGGAGAGGATTTTCAAGTGTCTAAAAAAGCTGCGGATGCTTCCAAGGAAGTTGTTGCCCCCGCTCCTAAGAAGAAGGCGGTCTCGAGAAAAGACATGTCGAAGCTTCAGTGGACATTGAAGGAAATGAAGACCAATTGGTTGGCCTATCTTATGATTTCCCCCTATTATCTGATCTTCCTTCTGTTCACGATCGTTCCGGTCTTTGTCTCCTTTTTCCTTGGCTTTACATCCTTTAATATGATTGAGGCGCCCAAGTTCATCTTCATGGATAACTACGCGCGTCTCTTCCTCGATGATGATATCTTCATTCTGGCCTGCCAGAATACCCTGATCTTTGCGGCCGTGACGGGACCGGTTTCCTACATACTGTCCTTTATCATTGCCTGGTTCATCAACGAGCTTTCCCCCAAGCTTCGTGCTTTCGTCACCCTGATTTTCTACGCGCCGAACATTTCGGGTTCGGTGTACATGATCTGGCAGGTGGCTTTCTCCAGCGACTCCTACGGATGGGTCAACGGTCAGCTGCTCAACCTGGGTCTGATCGACTCACCGATCCTTTTCTTCCAGGACGCCACCTATGTCATGCCACTATGTATCGTTGTAGCCCTCTGGACATCGCTGGGTACTGCATTCCTATCCTTTATCGCTGGTCTTCAGACGGTGGATCGCTCGCTTTACGAGGCGGGTGCCGTGGACGGTGTCAAGAACCGCTGGCAGGAGCTTTGGTATATCACGCTGCCTTACATGAAGCCGCAGCTGATGTTCGGTGCCGTGCTTTCGATTACCGGCGCCTTCGGCTTCGGCGGCATCGTGGATGCGCTGGCCGGCAACCCTTCGGTGGATTACTGTGCCTGGACCATCATGCATCACCTGAATGACTACGGCGGTGCCCGTTTCGAGACGGGTTATGCCTGCGCGATTGCAACGATTCTGTTCATTATTATGATCGGCTGTAACGCGCTCGTCAAAAAAATACTTTCGAAGGTGGGGCAGTAAGATGGCAAAGAAAGATAAGAAATTACGAGTCAGAAAACATGCCGTCGTCCTCAACCGTTCGGCCGGCGGTGATGCGGGAATTTTCTTCTTCCTTACCATCATGGGCATCTTTATGTTCCTTCCCATGTATTATACCGTGGT
>CAZGQH010000094.1:0-6264 GCA_964527575.1 uncultured Lachnospiraceae bacterium | reverse complement strand
AATGGGAAGGCTGATACGGATGCTTGAACATGTGAAAACGCTGATGGAGCAGCTGCCGGATCGGAGTGGGAGGGAATGATAAAAATACATTTTTTTCATACAGGAAGCCTGCGGGCTGATCCGTCGATTCCCCACAAAGAGAAAAATCCTTTGGCGGTAACCGGATTTCTGCGGGATGAAAAAAGAGTACGCTGCCGGTATCCTGTTGTCGGATTGAGCACCCGAAAGGAATCGGATTCCCTATGTTTGTAAAAATAATAGTATGTCTGATTGCGGGCTTGGGTGCCGGGTTCGGCACCGGACTTGCAGGACTGTCCGCAGCAGCTGTCATTGCGCCGATGCTTATAACATTTCTTCATGTGAATGCGTATGAGGCTGTCGGAATTGCATTGGCGTCTGATGTGTTGGCTTCAGCCGTATCTGCCTATACCTATAAGAAGAACAAAAACATGGATATCAAAAACGGTCTGGTAATGCTGGTTTCCGTTTTGATTTTTACGCTTGCGGGCAGTTATCTGGCTTCCCTGCTTCCGCAGACAACGATGGGCGGATTTTCCATGTTTATGACGCTGTTTGCGGGGCTGAAGTTTATTTTCCGACCGGTTATGGAGGCAAAGGAAAGAAGCAAAAACCGCAGTAAACACAAAGCCGTTATCCAATCGGTTGTCTGCGGAATGGCAGTTGGTCTGATATGCGGCTTTGTGGGAGCAGGCGGCGGTATGATGCTGCTTTTGGTTCTTGTCAGTGTATTGGGTTACGAACTGAAAACCGCCGTGGGCACCAGCGTGTTTATTATGACCTTTACCGCACTGACAGGAGCGGTTTCTCATTTTGCGATTGGCAGTGGCATTACCGATTATTTAATTTTTGCTTTGTGCATTATTTTTACTTTAATCGGCGCCATGTTTACCGCTAAGTTTGCGAACAAGGCATCACCGAAGGTAATGAACCGCACGCTCGGCTTTGGTCTTGCGGCAATGAGTATTGCCATGATTATCATGAATTATATGTAAGGAGGAACTGAGAATGAATCTTACGGAAGCAATGGAGGCGCGGCACAGCGTCCGGCAGTACGAAAACAGAGCTTTAACGAAGGAGGCCATCGCGGCGTTGCAGGCAGAAATTGACCTCTGCAATCAGGAAAGCGGTCTGCATATTCAGCTTGTGACAAACGAGCCGAAGGCGTTTGACAGCTTTATGGCGCATTATGGAAAATTCAGCGGCGTGACAAGCTATATCGCTATGATAGGAAAAAAGGATTCTGAACTGGATGAGAAGTGCGGCTATTTTGGAGAACGGCTTGTTCTGAGGGCGCAGCAGCTGGGACTGAACACCTGTTGGGTCGCTATGACCTACAGCAAAATTAAAACCGCTTTTGTAATCAAGAAAGGCGAGAAGCTCTGCATTGTCATTGCGCTGGGTTATGGCGAGACACAGGGCGTTCCCCATAAATCAAAAACAATCGCAGATGTCGTGACGGCAGGCAGTGAGATGCCCGAGTGGTTCAAAAACGGCGTGAGCGCCGCATTGCTTGCGCCTACGGCGATAAACCAACAGAAATTCAAATTCACGCAGAAAAGCGGAAAAGTATCCGTAAAAGCCGGAATAGGATTTTATGCAAAGATCGATATCGGTATTGTCCGATATCATTTTGAAATTGGCGCCGGAAAAGACAACTTTGAATGGGTGTAAGCATAAAGACCACAGGATTTCCCTGCGGTCTTTATGCTTAAAAATATCAGAAAGCTGTTTGAAAAAGTCTGTTCCACCATACCGGCACCGATGTTACGCATGACGGCGTCTTGCGTGATTTTATAATTTTCTGTTTTGCTATGAAGAAAGCCGGCGTAAAAGGCATTTCTGCCTCTACGCCGGCTTTCTTGCCTTTGCAACGCTCATAAAGTGGTATCTTACTCTTGTTTTCAATTACTTCCTTATGTGGCGTTCGCTTTCGCATGACTCTGTTTTTTGTTTGAGTTGGATGGTACTCTGGCCGCAGTCGGATCTTCGGTCAGCGGCGGCGCTTCGCGCCCTTCCACTGGTAGAAGAAGCCGCAGACCGTAAAAATGATCGTAAAGATAAGGATCAGAGCGGCATTCTTGGCGTCGGAAGAGAAGGCACCGTGCAGGTAATTGTTCAGATGCTCCACCGTAGCATTGGCACCGGTAAAAAACTCCCCAAGACGGGTGATGTCCAGAATTAAGAAGGAAAGGGGAAGCGCCAGAAGCGTGGCGCCGCTGTAGGCGGTGGCGAGCATCATGAAGAGGTTGCACCACTTGATCGCGCAGACGCCCACGATCAGAGCTACCGCAAGGATGACGACCCAGCGATAGTCCTGAATCGTTTCGGGCAAAAAGCCGCAGAGAAGGGCGCCCAGTCCCGCGCCGGCCACAAAGCCGATGAGGAAGACCCCGGTACGGTAGAGAAACTTGGCCAGAATCGCGGCAATCACACCGGCGGCAATCGCCAGAATGATCATTCCGAAGCCGCTGCCCCCTTTGGAGATGACCAGCTTATAGACATTGAAGAAGACGGTGGCGGCCAGCATGACAAAGAAGAATTTCTTACCGAAGAAGCAGGAGAGCGCGCCGATCGCCAGACTGATGAGAAGATAGATAATTACGGCAGGCATCGTGTAAAAGTTCCTTTCTTGATTGGTAGACTTGAGTAGGTTTTCTATCTAAGAGGTCCGGTTAACCGGTCACCTTTCCCGAAAGATCAAAGGTAAAGCTTGAAATGAACTGGAAATTCGCATCGCCCCGCTCGGCCGTAGTCTTACGAAGGGTATCCTCCGACAGAGTGGGGGTAAAGACCGTCTGTGTGCCGCAGAAATCGAAGGTCACTTCGGAGAAGAGATCGAGCATATCCTCCGAGAGATAGACGGTAAAGCGGGCGTTTGACGACGCTTTTACGGTGCAGGTGTTGACCCGGATCGTATTTGTTTCTTTGTCGTAGGTAATGTCGAGGATACCATCCCGCACGGTGGCGGGAGCCGAGACCCAGTAGAAGGAAGTGACCCGCCGGACAGCCGGCGTGCGGCAGGAGAGATCCCAGAGAATCCGCTCGGGCAGCGGGTTTCTTGTGTAGGCGCTCATGAGAAGGCCGGCATGGGTGGAAACCGATTCGCTGCCCCCAACACCGGAACGTCCTCCGGCGGCCAGCCAGGCGGCGGTATCCTTCACCACGCTCTGGTTCGTCGTGGCGTTATCCCCTACCACGCCGTGCTCCTTCCCCGTATGCACAAAGACTTCGTGGGGAAAGCCGCCGCCGTATTTTTTTGCCAGAGAATCGAGCAGGTTGCTGTATTCCACCGTGACGGTATTGCGGTTATAGGCAGTGTCCAGCTCCCCTACCTGAAGAAAGAAGGGGAGATTGTAGGTGTTGACCATGCTCACGCCGTTGGGATGTCCCGCCGACATGTTGGCGGCGGCAAAGCGGTCGGCCATCCGGGGCGCGATCTGATAGACGCCGTCCCCTCCCGCCGAATAGCCCACGATATAAGCGCGGTTGGGGTCGCCCTCCAGATAGATGGAGGCGTTCTCGATGATCCGGTCATAAAAGGCATAGGCGTTATCCACCGAATGGCAGTTCCAGGTGTCTTCAATCGCCCGGCAGGAGACGAAGATTCCGGGGCAGGAGGCCATGTTGGCATAGCGGAGGTGCATACCCGACCACTGGGATTCGTTCATCTCTCCCGTGGGGTCGCTGCCGCCGCCGTGCAGCACGATGAAAATGGGGTAGCCCCCTTCGGGCTTCTTGCCGAAGACCCGGGTGTTGACCTTCATCTTCCGGTTTCCCACCGTGACATAGCTGATCTTGTTCTTCACAAGCTCGGTGGCGCGGGAGGCGGGAAGGGAGGCTACATACTCCTCCCATACCGTTTCCCGCAGGGCTTTGATGTCTTCATAGGTCGGTTTCATGGGGTCTTCCTCCGCCGGTGTGGTTTGATCGGGTGCGCTCGTATCGGGGGATCCGGGGGTGGTATCGGGAAGCGTGGTGTCCTCTGCTTTGCAGGCAGCTATCAGAATAAGGGTCAGCAGCAGAAGGGTGAGCAGGGCGATTTTTTTCATTTTGCCGCCTCCTTACGAGAGCGCCTTGAAAAAGGCGCGGGTTTCCTCGGCTCTGCCGCAGGAATAGGAGCCCTCGGGGCATTTTCCCCGCAGGCAGCCGGGGCCGGCTTTGGCAAAGAGCTTGGGGGCAACGCCCTTGACCAGCCGCAGCATTTCGGTGGCAAGCTGTCGGATCTCCCACTGCGCCCGGGCGCAGCAGCGAAGGGAGAAGAAGTTGTAAAGCGAGCGGGCGTTCATGGTGACGATCATCCGAGTGTCACAGGCATTGGGCAGGACAAAGCGGGCGTCCTCGTTGGCTTTTTTGGAGGCGGCGAAGGCCGCATCCTTTTCATTCATGCCGGCGGCAAGATTTTCGGCGGTGTGCTTTTCTAAAAGAATTGCCCTGAGCTTCTCGTATACTTCGGCGTCATGGGCCATTTCCTCCCGGAAAAGCGCTTCGGCCTCGGGAATGGCCGCGATCTCCGGCGGGGTGATGTAGGGAAAATCCGCCTTTTCCACATAGCGCTGGCTCTGCACCGAATAGGAGGCGATGCGGTGGCGGGTGATCTGGGCGAGGAGCGCCCGGGATACTCCTTCGATTCCGAAGGTGAAGGAGACATGCTCGATCGGGCTTTCGTGCCCGAGGGAAGAGAGATGCTCGATAAAAGCGGCCGTTTTTTCGGGGGTCAGTTTGTCAAAAAGTCCCTGAATGTCGCTTTTGGCGTAGCAGAGCTTTGCCGCCGCCGCGACCACCTTTTCGGGCTCGGGGGTATATGCAATGAGTTCAACCTTCATGAAGAGTCTCCTTACCGATAGTGTTACCTCAATTCTACACGATAAAACCCAGAAAGTCAAGAAAAAAGATTGACTTTGCCGAAGAGCAATGTTACAATACCGTTGTATGAATTTTTACGCTTCAGCGGGCGATGGCCGCCCGGCTGCGAAAGGAACCATGAATAACAGTTTTTTTGCCCTGGTTTTCCGCCAGAAATATATCAAGCGCTGGGGACTGATGCGCAATCTGCGGGAGGAGTCTTTGGCGGAGCACGCCTCGGAGACCGCCATTCTTACTCACGCCCTCTGCACCATCGGCAATCTTGTCTTCGGGGAAAAGTATAACACCGACCGGGCGGTGACGCTGGCGCTCTTTCACGACATCGGGGAGGTCTATACCGGCGATCTGCCTACCCCCATTAAATACTTTTCCGAGGAGATGCGCCAGAACTACAAGGATATCGAGGAAAATGCCGCCGAGGCGCTTCTCGCCCATCTGCCGGAGGAACTGGTTTCGACCTACCGCCCGCTTCTGTCGGGGGATGCCGACCCCCTCTATCCCTTAGTTAAGGCGGCGGACAAGCTTGCCGCTCTCATCAAGTGTCTGGAGGAGGAAAAGAGCGGGAACTGCGAATTTTCCGCCGCCAAAAAGGCCACTCTTGAGGCCATTACCGCCCTTCATTCCAAGGAGGCCGATTATTTTGTCGAGCATTTTCTCCCCGCTTTCTCGCTCTCCCTGGACGAGATGCAGTCGTAACGCCAAAAGGAGGGTCTTTCCATGAAAATCCCCGAGCTTTTGGCTCCGGCCGGCTCCTTTGAGGCGATGCAGCAGGCGGTGATATGCGGCGCGGATGCCGTCTATTTCGGCACCACCCTCTTCAACGCACGGATGTCCGCCAAAAACTTCACCCGGGAAGAGACCGAAAAGGCGATCTCTTTCTGTCACGACCGGGGCGTGGCCTGCCATGTGACCATGAATACCGCCATCACCGACCGGAACATGCCCGACGCGCTCCGGCAGGTGGAATTTCTCTATAAAACCGGGGCGGATGCCCTGATTGTGGCCGATCTGGGTCTTGCGGCGGAAATCCGCCGGAATTTTCCCGATCTTCCCCTCCATGCCTCCACCCAGTGCAGCGGCCACAACTTGGAAGGGGCGCGCTTCTTTGCCGAACAGGGCTTCTCCCGCATGGTGGCTGCCCGGGAGCTTGACCGGGACAATCTCGCCTATCTCTGTCAAAACTCCCCGATTGAGATTGAAATTTTCGTCCACGGAGCCCTCTGCGTCTCCCAGTCGGGGCAGTGCCTCTTCTCTTCCTTTTTAGGAGGGCGGAGCGGCAATCGGGGGGAATGCGCCCAGCCTTGCCGCATGTGCTACAACGGGAAATATCCCCTCAGCCTGAAGGATAGCTGTCTGGCGGGCGAATTGCAGGCCATGGAG
>CAZGQH010000093.1:0-6317 GCA_964527575.1 uncultured Lachnospiraceae bacterium | reverse complement strand
GGCTATGTGGGCGAGGATGTGGAGAATATCCTCTTAAAACTGATCCAGGCCGCCGATTTCGACATCTCACTGGCGGAAAAAGGCATCATCTATATCGACGAAATCGACAAGATCTCCCGCCGCAGCGAGAACCGCTCGATCACCCGGGATGTTTCGGGGGAAGGCGTGCAGCAGGCTCTTCTGAAGATCTTGGAGGGCACGGTGGCCAATGTTCCCCCTCAGGGCGGGCGCAAGCATCCCAATCAGGACTTCATTCAGATCGACACCAAGGACATCCTTTTCATCTGCGGCGGTGCCTTTGACGGGCTGACCGGCATCGTGGAGAAACGGAGAGGCGGACGCGCCATCGGCTACGGCAGCGAACTGATCTCAAAGAAGGATACCGACAAGATCAACGCCCTGATGACCGAAGTCAATCCCCACGACATCGTAAAATACGGCCTTATTCCTGAATTGGTAGGCCGTCTGCCGGTCATTGTGGGGCTGGAAAACCTGAACACCGATATGCTCCGGCGGATTCTCACTGAACCCAAAAATGCGCTGGTCAAGCAGTATAAGGCGCTTCTCGGCATGGACGAGGTGGAGCTCTCCTTCACCGATGAGGCAGTGGAAGCCATTGCGGAACTCGCCATTGAGCGCAACACCGGCGCCCGGGGTCTGCGCGCCATCTTGGAGGATATCATGCTGGACATCATGTACGATATCCCCGACCGCAAGGATGTTGCGGGCGTGACGATCACAAAGGAAGCGGTAAAGAAAACCGCTCCTCCCCTCTTCACGCTGAAGGCTCCCGAATCCCCTTTGCTCGAGAAGGCGCCGCTGCCCGAGCAGACTTCGCTGCCCCAAAAAGCTTCGCAGCCTGAAAAAGAATCCGCTCCGCTTCCCGACGCAACAGAGTCCTGAGCCGGATATACGGAAACGAAATCAACGCCCCCGGAACCTTTTGGTTCCGGGGGCGTAATCGGTTTTATCGCTTTTTCAGACAATCCACCGCTTTTCGGAAAAACTGTCCCTTCAGAAGAGATATTTGCCGGGACCCACCTCGTAACGCTTGCCGTCGATGATAATAACAGTCGGCGAGGGAGTCTCAATTTCATAGCGCCAGCCGCCCTCAAAGGCAAACCAGCGGGAGGAAACCCGGCCGTGACGGGTATCGAGGACAGCAGACAGATGGTCAAGACGCTTGTCGGGATGGGGCTCGATGACGATTTTGGCAAAGCCGGGAGCCTCCTCCACCGTCCGGATGCCGGCAGCTACGCCGAAGACCCAGTCGGCCACCGCGCCGTAGGCGTAATGGTTGTAGGAGTTCATGCCCGGGCTCCAGACTGAGCCGTCCTCCTTGATGCCGTCCCAGTGCTCCCAGATGGTAGTGGCACCCTGCTTGACCGAGAAGAGCCAGGAGGGATAAGCCTCCTGCAGAAGCAGCGAATAGGCCACATCGGTATAACCGTTGGCCGACAGGGCGTGGAGCAGATAGGGAGTGCCCACAAAGCCGGTGTTCAGCCGGTTGCCGTTTGCTTCGATCATAGCGGCCAGATCGGCCGCCGTCTTTGCCTTGTCGGGCGTGATGTTAAAATAGAGAGCCAGCGCATGCTCGGCCTGCGTCCGATAGTCGGGGAAGGTTTCGTTGATCTTTCGGACAATTTTATCGTGCAGTTCTTCGTACTCAGCCACATCCTTGCCGAGAACCCGGCCGGCACGGGCCACCAGATCGGCGGCATTGGCATAGTAAACCGAGGCGATGAAGTCCTTGCGGGTGGCGCTCTCCACCGTCTCCCGCCCCAAATCGAGGGCACACCAGTCGCCGAAGTGACTACACCCCGTCCAGAGGTATTTCTCTTTGGTGTGAAGGCCGATGTAGCCCACCCAGCGCTTCATACTGTCAAACTGTACCGCCAGCACCTCTTTGTCGCCATAAGTCAGATAGACCTGCCAGGGACAGATCACACCGGCATCCCCCCAAGCGGCGGAGCAATGCTTATCCTCCAGGATAAAGGGGATCACATGGGGAATGCCGCCGTCCTCCCACTGCTCGGCCCGCATATCGCCGAACCACTTCTTGAAGAAGCGCTCACAGTCGAACTGATAGGTAGCGGTGCGGCAGAAGACCTGAGCGTCACCCGTCCAGCCGAGACGCTCGTCCCGCTGGGGGCAGTCGGTGGGAATGTCGAGAAAATTGCCCCTCTGACCCCAGATGATATTGTCAAACAGCCGGTTGAGCAAGGGATTCGAGGAAGTCAGCCAGCCGGTACGCTTGATATCCGAATAGACTACCACCGCTTCAAAATCCGAAAGATCCACCTCACCGGGATAGGAATCGAGACGGATGTATCGGAAGCCGTAGAAGGTGTGGGTGGTCTTGTAGGACTGCTCCCCTTCCCGGCAGATATATTCGAGGGTCGCCTTGGCCGCCCGGTAGTTCTCGGTATAGACGTTGCCTTCCTTATCGAGGATCTCGAAGTGGGTGAATTTGACCCGATCTCCCGCCTTAGCCTTCACCCGGAAGGCCACATAACCGGTGACCTCCTGACCGAAGTCGATGACCCGCTCGCCCTTGGGGGTGACGAGATAGGCCTTGGGGCGGACGCGAAGCTGCTCCACCACCTTCTCGCCCTCCTGGGGGATCAGGTTGTCCTTGGTAAGCTCCGGCAGCGTTTTCACCGGCATCCAGGGCTCGTCTGTCTTGGTGGCGTCGTAGAGTTCCCCGTCGTAAATCTCGCAGAAAAGGAGGGGCGAGCGCTTCACCTCCCAGGAGGAGTCGGTAACAATCGTCTCCACTTCCCCGTCGGCATAGACAAGGGTCAGCTCTCCGATCAGCGACAGCTCCGCGGGCATATACTTGCGATCCGACCAGGCAAGACGGCCGAGATACCAGCCCCGCGCTACGATGACCTCCAGCGTATTTTCCTTCGCAAGCAAATCGGTTACGTCATAAGTCTGCACCTGATGACGCTTTTTATAGGCCGTCCATCCGGGGGCCATCACAAAATCCCCCACTCGGGCGCCGCCCAGCTTTGCCTCGTAGACTCCTACCGAAGTAATGGAGAGCGAGGCACTCTTGACCTCCTTGGCACAGGTAAAGTTTCTTCGAAAGGTAGGTGCCGTCATTCCGAAATCCTCGGGACAGGCGATCCATGTTGCGTTGTTCAGCATAATTATTCCTTTCTCGGCTCGGGAGCCGCTGTATTCTGTCTGTATTCTACCACGCCCCTAAAAAAAAGCAAGTCCCTCTCTGTCCTTTCACAATTTTGAAGAGTGCAAAGGACAAAAAGGGACATAAGTTTTTCGGAATCAAGGAGTGTCAGCTCTCGGGAATCGTCAACGGCGGACGAGCGTTATTTCCCAGCAGCGTATCGTAGAGCCGGGCAATGGCCTCCCAGGTTCTCACCCCCACCAAACCGGTAATCGGGATTCCCAGAAGGCTCTGAATCGTAAAGATGGCATTCTGGGTATCCTCGTCAAAAACACCGGTCACCGGAATGTGCGGAACCTCCGAATAGGCGTCTGCGATGGTATTGATGTACTCCTGCAAATAGCGCACATCCTCCGCCCTGCTGCCAAGCCGTAGGGTGAGACCGGGAAAAGGGCGCGCCAGATTGGAAAAGGTCGTCTCGGGAACGGTAGCCACGTCTGCCCGATAGACATCATAAAGCTTTTCCCAGGTCACAAGATCCACCTCTCCCGTAACCGGCAGCCCCCATTCGGTCTGAAAGGCCCGCACCGCCTCGGCGGTGCTCTCTCCGTAGATTCCGTCCAAAGGCGTCAGGGGGATGGTGTTGGTAAAGGCCGAGATGGTCTGGAGAAGATACTGCACAATCTCTACCAAAGGACCGGTACTGCCGATTACCAGCGTCTCGGGTAAGGGGCGTTCCACATCGGTATAGGTCAGCCCCTCGGAAACCAGCTCATTGAGTCTCTTGACCGCATTATAAATATAAATGATTTTGTACCAGGTGGCCTTGCCCACAATGCCGTCCTGGGTCAGGTTGAAGATGCGCTGGAAAGCCTTCACCGCGTCCTCGGTGGTAGTGCCGAAGACGCCGTCGGGCGGATAAATCTTGGGTATGGAGGGGTAATCATCGGCAATCCGATTGAGGCGGAGCTGAATCTCCCGCACATCGTTGCCGATACTGCCGTAGGCCAGCGGGACGGGAGGAAGGCTCTCGGTGATATTGGCCACCGGTGCCTGCACCAGGGTGATATCATCGCCATAGTAATAGCCGAGGATATCGTAAGCACTCAGCCCCTCCTCCGCCAGTGCTACCGAGCCCCACTGGGACAGGCCTTCACAGACGGTGTTCGCTCCGTCGCAGTAGACGGCGAAAAGGGGCTGTACAAAGCCGTCCCGCACGAGATACGTATTGAAAATCTCGTCTACGATCTGCGAAATATTTTCAAAAATATCCCGCCCCTTTACAAAGGACTGATCGAGAGCTGTGGAGTTGGTGATATCAAAATTGTAACCCCTCGAGCGGTAGTACTCGGTATAAACCCGGTTTAAGGCAAAGGAGATCTGCGCCAAAATATTGGCGCGGATAGCCTCCTCCGGCCAGGTAGGATAGATCTCACTGGAAGCTACATTTTTGATGTAATCGGGAAAGGAAACCGTCACATTTTCTGCATAAGAACCGGGCGAGCCCAAATGGACCGTGATGGTTTCGGGAATCACCGGAAGCCGGGCGGCAGCATTCATAGGGTCTTTTCCCCGCTTTCATCAATCACAAAGGGAGGAAAGGTGGGCGGCGTCCGATCCTGTTCTCCTGCCGCGTTGGGAGAACGGGTTCCGTTTTTGGGAATCGGCTGCAGATTCGTCTGCTGGATCGTGACGATATTCGGAAAAATCGGGGCATTCCGATATTCCATGGGGTAAAATCCTTCCTTATCCACCTTGATGGTCACCACCCGATAGGGATTTTCCTTTCCCGGCGAGAGTGAATTGGAAACAGGAGGGGCCGACAGCACGATCTCGCTGGTATAGCCGTCCTGATTGGTCTGCTCCTCGGCAAGAAGGTTGCCCTCCTCGTCATAAACGCGAACATTTGCATAAGGAATAAGCAGCACACCGTCTGCCGTCCGGGTGCTGACCAGAAGATAACCTTTATCCAGTTCTGGCATCGTAAATCCTGCCTTTCGTATGTATTCATTCCATTATATGAAGCACTTCCCCTTCGGGCAGGAAAAAATAAAAAATCGAAAGAAAAAGTTTTGTTTCCCGTTTTTAAGGAACCGTTCTTCCTATAATCGGCAGACAGGAGGAAGAACGGTTCCTGAATCCGACATATCTTCCGGCAAAAAGAAACAAACCGATTGACTTTTGACACATTCTTTGTTATGATGGGATGAGCGATCCGATGCCAGCCGGCCCTGCACAGGAGGCATTTTTGCTCTTTCTTTTACAGGCAGAAACCTTTTTCCCATACGCTCTTCGCCGCACGACAAAAATCCGCTCCTGCCGCGAAGAAGACCGAAGAAAAAACCGGCGCCGCAAATGCGGCGCCGGCTATGGAAAAATCCCTCAGAGGTTATTCTCCCGAAAAACCGATATTACTTCAGCTCAGCGAAGTACTTGATGGTGCGAACCATCTGGCTGGTGTAGCTGTTCTCGTTGTCGTACCAAGCCACAACCTGAACCTGATAGGTCTCGTCATCGATCTTGGAGACCATGGTCTGGGTAGCGTCGAAGAGAGAGCCGCAGGTGAGGCCGATCACGTCAGAAGAAACGATCTGATCCTCGTTGTAGCCGTAGGAAGCGGAGGAAGCGGCCTTCATGGCGGCATTGATGCCCTCCTTGGTCACATCCTTGCCCTTCACAACCGCCACGAGAATGGTGGTGGAACCGGTGCAGACGGGAACGCGCTGAGCGGAACCGATGAGCTTGCCGGAGAGGGCGGGAATCACGAGACCGATCGCCTTAGCAGCGCCGGTAGAGTTGGGAACGATGTTCACAGCAGCAGCGCGGGCGCGGCGGAGGTCACCCTTTCTGTGGGGGCCATCGAGAACCATCTGGTCGCCGGTGTAGGCGTGAACCGTGGTCATGATGCCGCTCACGATGGGGGCGTAGTTATTCAGAGCGTTGGCCATAGGAGCCAGGCAGTTGGTGGTGCAGGAAGCAGCGGAGATGATCTTGTCATCCGCAGTCAAGGTATTCTCGTTTACGCTGTAAACGATGGTGGGCAGATCGTTGCCTGCGGGAGCGGAAATGACAACCTTCTTCGCGCCGGCATTGATGTGTGCCATGCTCTTCTCCTTGGAGCAGTAGAAACCGGTGCACTCGAGAACAACGTCTACGCCGATCTCACCCCAGGGGAGGTTGGCAG
>CAZGQH010000092.1:0-6423 GCA_964527575.1 uncultured Lachnospiraceae bacterium | reverse complement strand
CTCCTCCCCCTTTCGATAAGGGGGATACGGGCCCTTGCTCTTTTTCTGTTCCAGGTCGGGGTGATAGACCCGGGTGCCGCAGAGAGGGCACTTTTTTTCGCTGTCGGCCAGCTCAACGCCGCATTTTACGCAATACATCGCTTCATTCTCCCCTCTCGTTGCTCTCGATTTTCACATGCAGACCCATCCGCCGAAGATAGGTAAAGAAATGCCGCTCCAGCTCGGGCTCCAGCGTATTCCGCACCAGATTGATATAAAGCGTGTCCCCGTAGGACAGAACCCCGCAGTTGTAGGGCGCCGAGGCCTGCGAGCCGATGACAAAATCGAAGCGCTCCACATAAGGCACCATGGTGCTCGGAATCCGGACCATACCCAGATTGGAGAGCGACAGGCAGCCCATCCGCTCCCCTACGGCATTGAAGATCATCTTCATGACGAAATTCTTCAAAAACAGCGGAAACAGTTTCAGAATCAGCCGCTTCTCGGAATTGACGTTGGTGGTAAAGACCGCCTGCATATTCTTCTCGGTGACGTTCAGACCCATCTGATGGTGAACCGCCTGTACCAGCTCGGAGAAGCGATAGTCCCCCATCCGGGGATCCACGCCAACCGGCGTAACCATGACAAAGTTCCGCATGGTTCTGCTGGGAAAGAGCTTGCGGAGATTCACCGGCAGAAGCACCTTCACCGGCTTTTGCCGGCGGCGGGCCGGCTTGTGCTCGTTCTGAATCTCAATGATAGCGGCAATCATGACCGCGCTCAGAAATGCGGTCAGGGTCACCCCATAGGTGCGGGCCATGGCCAGCACCTCCTCGGTCTTCAGCATCCCGCAGGTGAGATGCAGATAACGGTCGGGCTCGAGCGTTCCCTTGAGCTGGTAGGTCTTGCCGGTATGACGGCCGGCGGAATAGGGGCCGGTATGTTTTAAGAAGCTGTCCTCAAGCTCGGCCTCCGAGGGCTCCTCCAGCCGGTCGAGAACCCCCTCCTCGGGCGGGACCAACAGGCCGTATTTCTGCTCCAGATACTCGGCCACCAGAGTTTTCAGAAAGATCATACCACCGGTGCCGTCGGTGAGGGCATGGAAAAACTCCACCGCAATGCGCTTTTCGTAATAGAGCACCCGGAAGGCACAGCGCCGCACATCGTCGAGGGGCATCCGCATCAGGGGCTGATAGCTGTCCCGCCGCACCGCCGGCGCCTGCTCGACTTCTTCAAGATAATACCAGAACACACCCCTCCGCAGGCGAACCGCCACCGAGGGAAAGCGCCGTACCGTCACATCGAGCGCAGCCTGCAGAACCTCCGGATCCACCGGCTCGGTCAGGGTCGCCGAAAGACGGAACAGATTGCTCCAGTTCCGCCGCCGGGCGGCAGGAAAGATCTTTGCCGCATTGTCGAGGCGCATCCAGCGCAGCTTCCGCGGCTTGGGCAGCACCCGGGCAAGAAAGCGGTTGATGATCGCAAAGTCGGTCTTGTGATGCTCCTTCAGCCCGTAGAGAAGATAGGCATGCCACATGTGCTCCTTGATAATCAGCTCGCTCTCGCAGCCCGACAGGAGCAGCTTTTCGTGCATATGCCGGGCGTCGTCCAGCATGATTTCATCGCCCCCGGCAAAGATCAGCGAGGGCGGAAGCCCCTCCAGCTCGGCAAAGAGCGGAGAGACATAGGGGTCCATCCGGTTTTTCGTATAGCAGTCCGCATAATAGGAGAGCCGCGCCTCGGTCAGTGAGGGGTCACAGTGCCGGTTTTCCTGATAGGAATCCCCCGAAGCGGTGAGGTCGGTCCAGGGAGAGATGGCCAAAAGCCCCGCAGGAAGGGGCAGCCCCTCCTCCCGCAGCCGAAGAGCGAGAGCGTAGAGCAGACCGCCTCCGGCACTTTCGCCGCAGAGCACGATTTCATTTCCCCCATACCCCTGTGCCAACAGATAGCGGTAGGCAGCATAGGCATCCTCCAGCGCAGCGGGATAGGGATGCTCGGGCGCCAGCCGATAGCCGGCACAGAAGACCTTGGCACCGCACTCCACCGCCAGAACGGTAGAAAAGCCCATGGCATACTCCAGTCCCCCGCAGGTATACCCCCCGCCGTGCAGGTAGAAAAGCACCTCTCTCCGCACCTCGTCCTTGGGGGTAATCCAGGCGCAGGAGAAGTTTTCCAGCGAGAGAATTTCTTTTTGCACCTGCTTTCGGTGAGAAACCATCATCAGCTCTCCCAGCCGGTTCTGCCCTTTGCGGGTCAGCTCTAAGGAGCCTCCCGTTACAAAGGGGCGAAAGAGCCGCAGCTGCCCGCGAATAAATTTTTCCGAAAACGCCATCGCCGGGAGAGCCTCCTTTCTTCGGGAATAGATCGGACTGTACCGGACGACCAATCGACCCCTGCAAACCATCGGAACCAATCATCCATGACAGGGCTTTCTCAAAAAGCCTGCCCGGCAGAATCCGAACAACCGATTCCCGCTCCTTATTTGTTTTATTATACCATTTTTCCCCGGACATTTCAACACTTCCAATTACAGAGAAGAGAAAAAAGCCGCCGCGACTGCCGAAAGATCCGCTCAGGAAAGAAAAGCAGGTTTCCGGGTTTGTCGAGCCTCATACCAATGCCAAATTTCCGAACAATCGTTCACTTGCAGTCGTACCAGGTTTTCCCGGTGGAGACCTCCACGGTGAGCGGTACAGCCAGCGAGACCGCGCCCTCCATCTCCCGCTGCAGGATGACCGCGGCTTCTTCAGCCTCGGCCTCGGGAGCTTCGATAATCAGCTCATCGTGTACCTGAAGGATCAGCTTTGCCGCAAGGCCGGCCTCGGCAAGTGCCTTCTCCACCCGCAGCATGGCTAACTTAATCAGGTCGGCTGCCGTGCCCTGAATCGGACTGTTCATGGCCACCCGCTCCCCAAAGCTCTTCAGAGCCGCCTTCTGTGCCGTAAGCTCGGGAATATAGCGCCGTCGGCCGAAAAGGGTGGTCACAAAACCCTGCTTCTTCGCCTCCTCCACAAGGCCGGTCAGATAGGCGTCCACTCCCCGGTAGGTCTCTTTGTAGCGCTTGATATACTGGGTGGCCTCCTTCATGGAGACCCCGATATCCCCCGCCAGCGAAAAGCCGCCGATGCCGTAAACGATGCCGAAATTCACCGCCTTGGCGCGCTTGCGGAGCTCGGGCGTCACTTCCTCCGGCGAAATCCCGAAGACCTCCGAGGCGGTGATGGCGTGAATATCCACTCCCTCACGAAATGCCTCAATCATGAGGGGATCCCCCGAAAGCGCCGCCAGAATCCGCAGCTCGATCTGGGAGTAGTCGGCGTCCACCAGAAGGCAGCCCTCCCGCGCCGTAAAGGCCCGGCGGAACTCCCGCCCCAGCTCGGTGCGGACCGGAATGTTCTGTAAATTCGGCTCGGAGGAGGAGAGCCGCCCGGTGGCAGTGACCGTCTGGTGGAAGGAGGTGTGGACCCTTCCCTCCCCGTCCGCCGCCTTGCCCAGCGCATCGGCGTAGGTGGATTTGAACTTCACCGCCTGCCGGTACTCGGTAATCAGCGAGATAATGGGGTGATAGGGGCGCAGCTTCTCCAGAACCTCCGCATCGGTGGAATAGCCGCTTTTGTTCTTCTTGAAGACCGGCAGCCCCAGGGTATCAAAAAGCACCTCTCCCAGCTGCTTGGGGGAATTGATGTTGAATTCCTTTCCCGCGTGGCGAAAGATTTCCGCCATGTAGCCCTCGGCGGCCGCGTCCAGCGTGGCGGAGAAGGAGGCCAGCATGGGAAGGTCCACCAGAAAGCCCCGCTTCTCCATCAAAAAAAGCACTTCCGCCAGCGGCTGCTCGATCTTTCGATAGAGCTTTTCCGTACCCTCTTCGGCCAACCGCGCCGCCAGAACCCGGCTCAGCCGGAGCAGGCTGTCGGCGGGATTGTCCTCCCGAAGGCTCTCCGAGAGATAGGCCATGACCAGCTTGGCCGGCGCATAGGAGCCGGCGGTGGCGTCCAGCACATAGGCGGCAAGCTTGGTGTCAAAAGCAAAGGCCGGCCAGGTCTCTTCTTCCTCAAAATAGCGGTGCAAAACCGCCTTGCTGTCGTGCAGAATACAGGATGAACCGTGAGCGAGAAGAAATTCGCGCACCTGAGCCGCTTCAGCCCCTTCGACCCGCCATCCTTCCTCCTCGGCGGCAAGGAAGAGAACACCTTCCTTCTCCCAGAAAGCAAAGGGGGAAGGCGGTGCCAACGATAAAAGCGCCTCGGCCGATAGGTCTTTCACCGGCGTAAGAGTACTTTCGCCTGCAGACTTCTCTGCAGACTTCTCTGCAGGCTCCTCTGCCGGCGTCTCTTCCCCCGCAAGAAGCTTGTCGAAGGCGGTAAATTCCAGCTCCACAAAGAGCTCCCGCAGCGCGGCGCGGTCGGGAGCAGTCAGCGCCAGATCGGACAGCGTCATCTCCAGCGGCACATGGCAGTCGATTTTCGCGAGGAACTGGGAGAGAAATGCCGATTCTCTTCCCTCGGTCAGCTTCTTTTTCACCGAAGGCGTCATATCCCAGCTCTCTTCCCCCGCATAGAGCGCCTCCAGCGAGCCCGCCGAAGCGATGAGCTTCAAGGCGGTCTTTTCGCCGATGCCGGGCACGCCGGGGATGTTGTCGGAGGAATCGCCCATCAGCGCCTTCACATCCACAAACTGCCCGGCAGAGAGGCCGTATTTTTCAAAGAAGGCGGCGGGATCGTAACAGGTGACCTCGTGATTGCCCGCGAGAAGCACCGTGGTATGCTCGTCCACCAGCTGCAGGCTGTCCCGGTCGCCGGTGAGAATATAGGTATGGATCTCCTCCCCTGCCTCCTTTGCCATGGCCGCCAGGGTGCCGAGGATATCGTCGGCCTCATAGCCCGCCAGTGAAAGTACCTTGGCGCCCAGCGCCTCGGTCATGCGCTTGGCATAGGGAAACTGCATCAGAAGCTCCTCCGGCGTACCGTGCCGCCCCGCCTTGTAGGCCTCGTAGCGGAGATGCCGGAAGGTCTTCTCCTTCAGATCGAAAGCCACCGCCGCATAGGCGGGGGTAAGCTTTTCCAGCTGGGCGAGCAGCACCTTCGTAAAACCGAAGACCGCGTTGGTAAAGATCCCGCTGCGGGTACTGAGGGGTCGGATCCCGTAATACTGCCGGTTCAGAATGCTGTTGCCGTCGATCACCAGTAAATTTTTCATACCATCTCACCCTGTTTCTCTCAAAGTTTCTTTTAACAGTATAACACAGCTTGCCCGATTTAGCAAACGGTTTTTCGGAGAAAGACTTGCTTTTTCCTCTTCCAGTCATTATAATAAAGTAACAGGCGCCCTTTGGCGCCGAGTATTGACGAAAGGAGACACCATGTTTCTGTTCGGAAAAAAGCTTTCCGACAAAGGTCGAAAAAGAAAAGCCGTTGCCTTTGTGGACTTTGAGCACTGGACCATCTCTCTTTACCGCAATTTTGCCATGAAGCCCGACATCCGCTCCTGGTACAAAAGCCTTGCCGAGCGCTACGATCTGGTCGATGTCTTTTTCTTCGGCGATTTTTCGAATCCCGCCCTCCGCTGCGAGATTCCGAAGATCCGCGAGATCACGACCGGCATTATCGAGACACAGAACGCCGCTGCGCATATCAAAAAGGATTTTACCGATTTTATTATGTTAGACCACATCTACCAGCGCAGCTTTTATGACGACGCCGAGGTCTTTATTCTTTTTACCGGAGACGGTCACTTCAGCTCGGTTGTCAGCTATCTTGTAAACAAGCGCCGCAAGGATGTGGAGATCTTCGGCATTTCCGGTGCGATCAGCAATTCTTTAAAAAACACCGCCACCCATACCACCGCCCTTCCCGCCGCAGAAGACCTGCAGAAAAGCCGCGAACTTTTTATTCTGCGGGCCTTGAAAAAGATCTATGAAACCTCACCTTCACCCCATCCTACCTATAAAAAGACGATTGAAGCGGTGGCAAAGGAGACCGAAAACGAGGAATCCGTTATAACCGAGGCCATGAACGCCCTGATCGAAAAGGGCTATGTCTATCAGACCAAAAAATATTTTGACGGCGGACGCTGTGCCAAAATTCTTGCCTTAAATACGGCGCTTTTGAGAAACGACGGCCTTTGGGAAATCCTTTGAAACGAAAAGGGGAACCGCTCTTCGATAAGGAAGAGGGTTCCCCTGTTTTTATTCGGAAATTATCCCAAGTGAAAAATCTTCAGCCGGCAGAAGCCGAGAGCCGCTCGGTAATCCTTCTCGCCACATAAACGCCGCTGGCCGAGGCGTGGGAGAGCGAGTGGGTCACGCCGCTTCCGTCCCCGATGATATAGAGATTTCTGTGAAGGGTCTCGAGGTTTTCGTCCAGCTTGACCTCCATGTTGTAGAACTTGACCTCCACACCGTAGAGCAGCGTGTCGTCGTTGGCGGTGCCCGGTGCGATCTTGTCA
>CAZGQH010000091.1:0-6583 GCA_964527575.1 uncultured Lachnospiraceae bacterium | reverse complement strand
CCCGACAGCTATTATTGCGTGACTTTTGAGAAGCTCTCGGAAGAAGAGCGGATGATTGTCATCGAACAGATCGGAAAGGGGAAGCGGATATGCTGATTTTGGCGCTGGATTCTACGGCACAGGTGGCGAGCGCCACCCTCTGTGAGGACGATAAAGTGCTGGCGGCCGAAACGATTGCGAGCGGCAGAACCCACAGCGAGGTGCTGCTTCCCCTGATCGAGCGGCTTTATGAAAAAGCCGGCCGGCCGATGAGCGATACCGGGCTCTTTGCCTGCAGCGTCGGTCCCGGTTCCTTTACCGGCGTCCGGATCGGCGTGGCCACGATCAAGGGACTTGCCTTCGGGGGAAAGCCCTGTGTGGGTGTTTCGACCTTAGAGGCGCTGGCTTACAATCTCCGCGGGCAGGAGGGAATTGTCGTACCGGTGATGGACGCCCGGCGGGGACAGGTCTACAACGCTCTTTTTTCTTCGGAAAAGGGAAGACTGACCCGACTGACGCCCGACCGGATCCGGATGCTGGATCGGCTGGCAGAGGAGCTTGCGGGGTACGATAAGCCGATCTTCTTCTGCGGCGACGGTTACGCTCTGGCCCGGCAGGCGATCACGCTTCCCGGTGTGCAGAATACTTCGGAAGAAAAGATTGCGCAGGACGCCCGTTCTGTGGCGGCGCTTGCTTTGGCCGCTTACCGGCAGGGAAGCTTTGTTTCGGACAGCGAGCTTCGTCCCCTCTATCTGCGTGCTCCGCAGGCCGAACGGGAACGGGAAGAGCGGCTGAAGCAGGAGTCGGCTGAAAAATAAAACTATGTTGTTGTACATAAATAAGCACATTGGCAAGAGAGACGAAAGGAAAGAATCATGGAAAAGAAAGTGGTTATCGCCTGCGACCACGCGGGCTGCGAACTGAAAAACGAGGCAATTTCGCATTTACGGGCAAAAGGCTATGAAGTGACCGATTTTGGCTGCGACGGCAGCGCCAGCGTCAACTATCCCGAGTATGCCCATCTGGTCTGTGAAGCGCTGCAGAAGGGGGAGGCTCCTCTCGGCATTCTGATCTGCGGCACCGGTATCGGTATGAGCATGGCTGCCAACAAGCATGCCGGTATCCGAGCCGCCCTCTGCGAGAATGCTTTTTCTGCCGAGATGACGAGACGCCACAACGACGCCAATGTGATCTGTCTTGGCGCCCGGGTTTTAGAGAGTGAGAAGGCTCTTTCTCTCATCGATATTTTCCTAAAGACACCCTATGAGGGCGGCCGTCATGATGCGCGGGTGGCCATGCTGAACGCGCTGGATGCTGCCGGTCGGGAGTAAAACCGTGCCGGGACAGGACGAAACAGAGGGACGCCGCCCGCAGGGAGTGTGCCCGGAAGTGAGCGCTTCAGAGCGGTTTGTCCGCACCGAGCTGTTGCTCGGCCGGCCGGCACTGGAGCGTCTGGCAAGAGCCTCGGTGGCGGTCTTCGGTGTGGGCGGTGTCGGTGGCTATGCCGTCGAAGCGCTGGCGCGCAGCGGTATCGGCAAGATTACTTTGTTCGACAAGGATGTTGTTGATGTCACGAATATCAACCGACAGATCATTGCGCTGGACAGTACGATAGGGCGTTATAAGTGCGAGGTCGTGCGGGAGCGGATCCTGGATATTAATCCCACGGCCGAGGTGATCTGTCACAACCTCTTTTATCTGCCCGAGAATGCCGATCTTTTTCCCTTTGACGGATATGACTATATTGTGGATGCGGTGGACACCGTCTCGGCAAAGCTCGAGATCGTGACCCGGGCTTATCGCGCCGGGGTGAAGGTGATCTCCGCAATGGGTGCGGGGAATAAGACCGATCCCACCCGTTTTGAAGTGGCCGATATCTATAAAACCTCAGTCTGTCCGCTTGCCCGGGTGATGCGGCGGGAGCTGAAAGCCCGCGGCGTTCCTGCCCTGAAGGTGGTCTACTCCCGGGAGGAGGCGGTCCGCCCTCGGCTATCGGCCGAAGGCGGCCGGGTACCGGTTGCCAGCGCGGCCTTTGTGCCCTCGGTCTGCGGTCTGATTCTTGCCGGCGAGGTGATCAAGGATCTTTCTGCCGAGGCGGGCGCGGCAGGGTTGTGATGCACGGTAGTTTTTCTCATGGCGGGGTCGATAACGCTATGAAAAGACTTGCTGAAAATAGAATTTTATTTTAAGGAGATCGATCATGAAAAAAAGCAAGCTGTTTTTGCTGCTTTTGTTGGCTCTTTTGATGACGGTCATCGTCACGGCCTGCAAAAGTCCGGACACTACCGGAGAGAATACGGCCAGTGGTACCGAGTCCTCCACGCCGGAAGAGACCGACCCGCCGTTCCCCACCTCTTTCTCGTCGATCAAAATCGGCGATCGGGAGATTTCCGACTATACGATTGTGTATGCGCAGAGCGCTTACAGCGATTATGTCAAAAACGCTCAGACACGCCGGCTCTTTCCGGTCTATGACTTCGATAAAGAGACAGCCGACCGGCTTTCGGATCTGATATTCTCGTTTTCCGGTGTGCGTCTTCCCGTGGCGGAGGATGTGAGTCATGAAAAAGGTGAGTACGAGATCTTAGTCGGCAAAACCAACCGTACCGCGATCTCGGATACGCTCAAGCTGACCGAACTGGAAAGCGACGACTATACTCTGACGGTCTTTGGTAGTGCGCTTGCCCTCTGCGGCGGCGAATACGGCACCACCTGGCATGCGGTGGACTATCTCGAGAAGCTTTGGAGCGATGCCCTTGCCGCAGAGAAGGATGCGTTTGTATTCGGCGATGACTTTTCGTATAAGGGCTCCTATCATTTGACCCGGATCGGCTGCATCGGAGATAGCATCACCGAGGGTGTGGGGTCATCCAACTCGCCCTTATATGCCTATCCCGCTCAGCTCGGCCGGTATCTCTGGAAGGACGCTGTCGTCATCAATTACGGCAACAGCGGCAAGACCATGCGCCGCGATCTGGCCGATGCCTTTATGCGCACGAATACTTATATGAGCGCGCTGCGGCAGGCTGCCAAGATCGATATTTTTACCATCATGCTGGGAACAAACGATTCGAATCGGGATCGGGATTGGACCGAGGAGGATTCCGTGCTGTACAACGAAAGCTGTCTGGCTCTCGTTGAGGCGCTGAAAAAGAAGAACAGCAGTCTTCGCTTTGTTTTAGCCAACTGTCCTGCCTATTTCGGAAACGACGATTTCGGCAGCGAGACGGTACGGGAGCTTCAGGATGCCTTGGTGCCTGTGCTGAACGACGCGGGATATCCGACTACCTTTTTCGACATGTATGCCGTAACCAAGAGCTTTCGCAGCCTTTTCCCCGACAGTCTTCACCCCAATGACGAGGGACACCGGCGGATGGCCGAGGCTTTTGCCGAGGAATTGCAGGAGCTGATTGCATCGAAGGCCTGACGGCGTGGATCCTGTGTAATTTCAGTTATAGAATCGATACAATGTATAAAGTCCGGGAAAGGCGATGTTTCGTCCAGTCCCGGACTTTTTTCGGAGGAGAGGAGGACAGGAAAAACTATCCGGAAAAAGGATTCTGTCAAAATTCACTACAGATATTCGGATTATCCGAACTGTTTTTGCAATCACCACAAGAAAAGACATGTTTTTTGATAAAAATTGCACTTAATTTTAACCTGGCATTATGCTATAATTAAGATGAATAAGGGAAGGGGAAGGGCGCTGTCTTCCCCTTCACCCAAACCATATCGTTTGAAGACAGCCGTCTCTGCTTTGTGTATTGAACAAAGGGGTATGGCTTGTCCGAAGGAGGAATTATGTCACAGAAAAGGAAAATCGGACGCTGTCTGGCGCTTATGATGCTGGTGCTTCTGGTCGCCGTTTCTTCGCTGGTTGCCTGTAAGGAAAGCAGCGAAACGACGGATCCGGACGGCAGCACCACAACGCCGACCGATGTTACCACATCAGGAGGAACTATGGATCCAAAAGAGCTGTCGATTTCCAAAATGACGGTCAATATGACCAGTGTACCTTTGGGAATCGATTCGAACCCCGTCTTCGGCTGGACGCTGAACGGCGGACAGAACAACAACAAACAGAAGGCCTATCAGATCAAGGTTTCGTCGAGCAAGGCGAAGGCCGAAGCCGGTGAGGCGGATCTGTGGGACAGCGGCAAGGTGGAATCGTCGAACCTTACCTCGGTCGCTTACGCTGGCGAAGAGCTTGCCTCCACCTCTACTTATTACTGGACGGTCAAGGTCTGGGATATGTACGACGCAACGGCAGAGAGCGCTCCCTCGGAATTCCGTACCGGTCTTTTCAACTCCCAGGACTGGAAGGGCGAGTGGATCGGCGCCGCGGGCAACAGCAAGGTAAAGTTTGATCTGTCGGGATCGAGCTGGATCTGGTATTCGGGCAAGAACAACCAGACAAACGCGGACGGCGGACTTGGTGTCAGTACGGTTTATTTCCGCGGTGTCTTTACACCGAAGGCCGGCAAGACGGTGGCCAGCGCCCATTTTGTCTTTACCGCCGACGACTATGCAACCCTGTATGTCAACGGAACGACGGCATTGGATGTACCCAATAAGACCGACATCTGGAAGACCGGCAATGTGGTGGATATTACCGAGGTGCTGACTGCCGGCAAAAACGTGATTGCCGTGAAGGCCACCAATGCGGTAGTGGGCTACGCCGGTCTTGCCGGTAAGCTTTATGTGACTTATACCGACGGCACTTCCGAGACGATGGTTACCGATCGGAACTGGAAAACCAGCACCAGCGGTCCTGCCGACTGGAACAAGACCGACTTTGACGATTCTGCCTGGAAGGCTCCCGATCAGTATGTCTCTTACGGCGGATCGCCCTGGGGCAACCAGTGCGTGATCAGCAATGAGGGCGACCGTGCTGCGGTGCTTCTGCGCAAGGAGTTCAAGACCAAGGCGGATATCACCGAGGCTACTGTCTACATGAGCGGTATCGGCTATTCGATCCTGTCGATCAACGGCCGGCTTGCCGATGACTGCTTCCTCGATCCCTGCAACACCCAGTACAACAAGATGGTGCTCTACCGCACCTTTGATGTGACCTCGCTTCTGAAGTCCTCCGGCGACAACGCCATTGCGGTGGAGCTGGGCAACGGCTTCTATAAGGAAGAGGGCGGTGTCTGGAACTGGGGAACGGCCGAGTGGAAGGACGATCCGAAGCTCCTCTTCTATATGATCATCCGCTATGCCGACGGCAGCACCGAGACGGTGGTTTCGGATACCAGCTGGAAGGCGACTACCGACGGCCCGATCACCTTCAACAGCATTTATTACGGGGAGTTTTACGATGCCCGCAAGGAAATGCCCGGTTGGAACGAGGCCGGTTTTAACGATTCCGCCTGGAAGGACGCGATCAAGGCTAAGGCTCCTGCCGGTGTGCTGGAGTGCCAGCTGGAAGAGCCTGTCCGCCGTACCGACGAAGAGTTTGAGATCAAGGAAATCAAGAAGCTTTCTGACGGCTCCTATGTGATCTACTGTCCTGAGATGGTGGCCGGCTGGATCAAGCTGAATATCCGGGGCGCCAAGGCCGGCGATACCATTACCATCACCTACAGCGAGAAGCTGAACCGGGATGGTAGCGTTCAGAAGCTGGGCGGCAGCGACGGTGTGAACTCCGGCTGGTGGCCCGAGCAGTACATCATGACCGATAAATATATCGCCAAGGGCGGCGAGAGCGAGTCCTTTGAGCCCAAATTCAGTTATAAGGGCTTCCAGTATATTCAGATCTGGGGCTACCCCGGCGAGCTGAAGGCCGAGGATATTACCATCTACCGCGTCATGAACGATGTGGAAATCACCGGTAAGTTTGAGTCCTCCAACGAGCTGATCAACAAGCTTCATGAGATGATGCTGACTACCTTGCAGAACAATCTTCAGGGCAAGCCCACCGATACTCCCGTGTGGGAGAAGAACGGCTGGCTGGGCGACTTCAATGTGGGCCAGCTCTCTGCCAACTACAACTTTGACATGCGCCTGATGACCGAAAACTTCATTGAGATCATGGAGGACTGCTTTGAGCAGTACGGTCTGGTGCCTCCCATGGTTCCTACGGCCGGCTGGAATGTCAGCCAGAACTATGTGTGGAATACACTTTATGTTCTGGGCGTCGCCGAGATGTATAAAGAGTACGGCTCCTTGGAGTATGTACGGGAGCAGTATGCGACCATGAAGCGGTATGCCACACTGGTCAGCCGCGATATCGCGCGCAGCGGCTGGGTCTGCTCCGACGGTCAGCTGGGCGACTGGGTTTCCCCCATGGGTAAGAACCCGAACGCGGCTTACAACGAGTCTCCTTCGGAAGGCTCGGGTATCGTGGGCACTGCAATGATCTATATGATGTACAGCGAACTGTCCGATATGGCAGAGCTGCTGGGTGAGACCGCAGATGTCAAGACCTATGGCGGCTATATGGAAAAGATCTATGAGGGCTTCAATAAGAAGTTTTATAATGAGGAGAAGGGATATTACGAGACCACCGTGTGGAATCAGCTGGGTACCCGTACCCGTTACCGTCAGACCTCCAATATCATGCCGCTGGCGGCAGGCCTGGTTCCCGAGGAGTATCGGGAGTCGG